>NZ_DBNGMQ010000034.1:0-83478 GCF_057126245.1 Yeosuana sp.
CATTAGTGACCTCGACTGGATTCAAACCAGTAACCTCTTGAGCCGTAATCAAGTGCGCTATTCAGTTGCGCCACGAGGCCTTTTTTGTGGGTGCAAATATACTATTTTTATTAAATTAGAGCCAAACAATTTATTTCAAATTTATAAAATCATTACTTTTGAATATGACAAATAAATTATTGCAACAAAAATTTAACCAAATCCTAGATGATGATCTCTTAAAAGAAATCTTTGAGTCAGGTATTTATAAGGAATTTAAAAAAGATGATATTATTATAGACATCAACCAACCTTTAAATTATATTCCGCTGTTATTAAGCGGAACCATTAAAATTTTAAGAGAAGATAATCATGGAAATGATTTGTTACTTTATTTTTTAGAAGCCGGAGACACGTGCGCTATGTCCCTAACTTGCTGCCTAAAAACATCAAAAAGTAATATTAGAGCGGTGGCTGAAAGCGATTCAAGCTTAGTCCTGATTCCTGTAAGTAAAATTCATTATTGGTTTCAAAATAATGATAGTTGGAGGAATTTTATTTTAGATGCTTATCAAATACGTTTTAATGAAATGCTTGAAACTATAGATACGTTAGCGTTTATGAAAATGGATCAGCGTGTTTATAAATATTTAATTGATAAAGTAAAACTATCTGCATCTACCAATTTAGATATTAAACATAATGATGTAGCTGAAGATTTAAACACTTCAAGAGTTGTGATTTCTAGAATTTTGAAACAACTTGAGAACGAAAAGAAAATCAAATTAAGCAGAAACAAGATTGAGGTCATAGATTTTTAAACATCACTATTTTCTAAAAACAAATCATTAACATGGAATACATTTTAAATCCTTGGCCATGGTATATCTCAGGCCCTTTAATCACATTAGTGATGGCTTTGTTGCTATATTTTGGAAAAACGTTCGGCATGTCATCAAACCTTCAAACCATGTGTTCTATAGTTGGAGCTGGAAAATTTATTGATTTTTTCAAATTCAACTGGAAAGAAAGTATTTGGAATTTAGTTGTTGTTTTAGGTGCTATTATTGGCGGTTTTATAGCAAAATATGTTCTTTCAAACAATACACCTACAAATCTAAACCCAAAAACTATTAAAGAACTAAACCAATTAGGTTTTAATAACGCTGGAAAAAGTCTTGTACCCAATGAAATTTTTAGTTTTGAAGCGATGACTAGTACTCACGGACTCATTATTTTAATTGTTGGTGGTTTACTTGTAGGATTTGGAACCCGTTATGCTGGCGGTTGCACCTCTGGTCATGCTATTTTAGGTCTTAGTAGTTTACAAAAACCATCACTTATTGCCGTAATTGGTTTCTTTGTTGGAGGATTAATTATGGTTAATCTTATTTTACCTTACATCTTATAGATTATGAAGTTTTTAAAGTTTTTATTGGTTGGTATATTTTTTGGAATTGTACTTGTTAAATCCGAAGCTATCTCTTGGTATCGCATCTACGAAATGTTTCGTTTTCAATCGTTTCACATGTATGGTATTATAGGAACCGCCGTCATATCTGGAATCTTGTTCTTACAAATTTCAAAAAAACGTCATATTAAAAGTGTTTTAGGTTCAGAAATTTTTGTTCCAAAAAAAGAAAATGGATTATTTAGATATATAATAGGTGGTACTGTTTTTGGATTAGGCTGGGGTCTTATTGGTGCTTGCCCAGGCCCTATGTATGTTTTAGTAGGTACCGGTATTTTTAGTATGCTTATCGTCATTGCATCAGCGATGATAGGCACTCTTATTTATGGTGCTATTAAGGATAAACTTCCTAATTAATATGGAATTCACCGAAGTTTTTGGATATATTGGTGCTTTAATTGTCGGTTTAGTTTTAGGACTTCTCGGTGGTGGTGGTTCTATACTAACGGTTCCCTTACTGGTGTACGGTTTAGGTTATAATCCTATTATTGCAACGGCTTATTCCCTATTTGTTGTTGGGTCTTCTTCATTAGTTGGTACTATTCAAAAATATAAAAGTGGGCTCGCCGATATAAAAATTGGATTGTCATTTTCGTTTCCTTCATTTTTAGCTGTTTATCTTTCACGAAGATATTTGGTACCTGGATTACCCGATGTGTTTTTCAATATTGGAAATTACACGTTAACAAAAGATGTCGCTATTATGACATTTTTTGCCATCGTTATGCTATTTGCATCCTTATCGATGATTCAAGATAAAAAAGAAGAACAGTTAGCTTCTATTAAGCAGCCTTATTATAAAACCTTTATACAAGGCTTAGCTATTGGAACTATTACTGGTATTATAGGAGCAGGTGGTGGATTTTTGTACGTGCCTGCTTTAGTCCTCTGGGCTAATTTACCAATGAAAAAGGCAGTAGGAACGTCTTTAATTATTGTAACTTTAAACTCATTGATTGGCTTTACAGGTGATATGCAAACGATAAAAATTGATTGGTTATTTTTGTTATCGTTTTCTTTTTTTACTATTATCGGTATTTTGTTAGGCGTATTCCTTTCAAAATTTATTAGCGGTAAAAAACTTAAAAAAGGGTTTGGATGGGCTACATTACTCATGGCCTTTTACATTATTTATAAAGAATTTAAAAACTAAATGTGATATTTATCACATAGAAATTAAGAAGGTTTAATATTTTTGTATTGATAAAAAATTACTAAATGAAAATAGAACAAATATATACAGGATGTTTAGCTCAAGGAGCTTATTACATTGAATCTGATGGAGAAGTTGCTATCATAGATCCCTTAAGAGAAACACAACAATATGTAGACAAGGCCAACAGTGAAAACTCAAAAATTAAATATATTTTTGAAACTCATTTTCACGCTGATTTTGTTTCTGGGCACGTAGATTTAGCAAAAAAAACAGGTGCTACCATAGTATTTGGCCCAAGTGCTAAAACAAGTTATGATGCCTATATAGCTAAAGATAATGAGATATTTAAACTTGGTAATATTACCATTAAAGTGCTTCATACACCCGGACACACCTTAGAATCTTCTACATTTTTGTTAATTGATGAAAACGGAAAAGACCATGCTATTTTTTCTGGAGACACCTTATTTTTAGGAGACGTAGGAAGACCTGATCTCGCTATAAAATCAGACTTAACAAAGGAAGACCTTGCTGCAATGCTTTATGATTCTTTAAGGAAAAAAATAATGCCTCTAGCAGATAATGTTATAGTATATCCTGCTCATGGTGCAGGATCTGCATGTGGCAAAAACTTAAGTAAAGAAACTGTTGGTGTGCTTGGAGAGCAAAAGAAAACTAATTATGCTCTTAGAAATGATATGACAAAAGAGGAATTTGTTAAGGAAGTTCTTGAAGGTATTCCACCACCACCACAATATTTTGCTAAAAACGCTATGATGAATAAATCTGGTTACGACTCGTTTGAAAATGTATTAAAAAAAGGAAACACTCCTTTAGATGTTGATGAATTTGAGGCCCTTGCTAATCATGAAGGCGCTTTAGTACTTGATGTTAGACATCAAGATGACTTTGTAAAAGAGCATATTCCTAATTCAATTTTTATTGGGATAGAAGGTGCATTTGCACCATGGGTTGGATCGCTAATAACAGATTTAAAACAACCTATTCTTTTAGTAACCCCAAAAGGTAAAGAAAAAGAAACCGTAACACGATTATCTCGAGTAGGATATGATAACACTTTAGGCTATTTAAAAGGAGGTTTTGCTAGTTGGAAGGCTTCTGGTAAAGATATTGATGTTTTAGATTCTGTTTCTGCTGAAAATTTTGTTCACAAAACAAATATGCAAGATTTGAATATTCTAGATGTTAGAAAGTCGGGCGAACATCAATCTATGTATCTGAATCTTAAAGGCGTAGAGAATTTTCCTTTGGATTTTATTAATGAAAATTTACACATTATCGATAAAAATAAAACCTATTTTATTCATTGTGCTGGTGGCTACCGCTCAGTTATTGCTGCATCAATTTTAAAAGCACGCGGATTCTATAATTTAGTAAATATTGAAGGTGGTTTTGATGAGTTAAAAAAGACAGGCGTACAAATGTCTGATTTTGTATGTCCTACAACTATAAAATAAATTAAACTATATATTATGAAAAAAAACATGGGAAGTGCAGACAAAGGTATACGCATTGTTATTGCTCTAGCAATAGCCGCTTTATACTTCTTTAATGTTATTGAAGGAACTTTAGCTTATGTCTTAATGGCCTTAGGACTCGTTTTCCTATTAACAAGTTTAATTAGTTTTTGTCCGCTTTATTCACCTTTTGGAATTAACACTTGTAAAAAGAAATAGTCTTTAAAGCTTTTTAGTTTTAAACAATTTCAGCGCTTAAACCTGCTTCAAGTAGCAAGGTGCAACGAGGTTTCAAATCCTTGTAAGGGCCAGTCTTTACCGTACATTTTCCATTATAGTGTACTATTAAAGAACATTGCTCTGCTTGTTCAGGTGTGTGATCACAGGCAAACATTAGTGTTTCAATAACATGATGGAATGTATTAACATCATCATTATGTAAAACGATTTCTTTTTGAGAAACCAATTTTTCGTCAACAAGACTCTTTTCTGATGTTCTTTCTTTAGGACTCATAACGTAGATTTTTTTACTAATTTAAAAATTTTAACGAAACCCAATTGTTTCTTTCCAATTTTTCTTCAAATTTTAACAAATGTTTTGCACATTCTGTTTGAATCATAGGTATATCCTCTTTGTAAAAACCACTTAAAAACAACATGCCCTTTTTATTTAAGCTCGATGTATAGATTTTTATATCTTGTAATAATATATTGCGATTAATATTTGCAATAATAATATCGTAGGTCTTACCAGCTAAAACACTCGCATCACCTTCTATCACAGTGATTTGTTCACAATTATTACGCACTACGTTTTCTAAACTGTTAAGGTAACACCAATTATCATAATCTACAGCATCAACAGGTTTGGCCCCTTTCATCTCTGCCAGAATTGCCAAAACACCAGTGCCACAACCCATATCTAAAACTGATTTATCAGTGAAATCATTTTTTAAAATATGCTGAATCATCATGTGTGTGGTTTCATGGTGGCCAGTACCAAAGCTCATTTTTGGTTCTATAATAATATCATATTGCGTATCGAACTTTTCGTGAAAAGGCGCACGAACAGCACAAACATCATCAACTACAATAGGATTAAAATTTTTTTCCCATTCTTCATTCCAATTGGTTTGCTCAATGTCTTCAAAGGTATATGTGATTTCAAATTCATGGGATTCTAGAATTTGAATATCGTTTAAAATATCGGTATTCCATTCGTCTTTTTGAATGTATGCTGTAACCCCATCTTCTGTTTCTACGAAACTTTCAAAACCTGCATAACCCAGTTCTGCTATTAAAATTTCTACCCCTGGCTGAAGTGGTATTACTCTAAATTGATAACCTATATAGATTAAATTAGACATGATAATTTATGGTATATAATTATTTTTCACGAAAATACCCCAGCGTTAGCGATTGAAACGGCATCCTTTTTTGAGGTACGAGAAAAAGATATAGGTAAAAGCGCGACCCACACCAAAAAGTGTGGGTAACGCCTAAATTATTATTAAAACTTAAAACGCATTCACTATTGCAAAAAAGTCTGTTGCATTAAGTGCTGCACCTCCTATTAAACCACCATCTACATCTGGTTTTGAGAAAATTTCTTGCGCATTACTTGGTTTACAGCTACCACCGTAAAGGATAGAGACATTGTTAGCAATTTCATAACCATAACGATCAGCGAGTGTTTTTCTGATGAAGGCATGCATGTCTTGAGCTTGCTCTGGACTTGCAGTTTCACCAGTCCCTATTGCCCAAACTGGCTCGTATGCCAACACAATGTTTTTAAAATCCCATGCTTTTAAATGAAATAAAGCATTTTTTATTTGGCTTGCTACCACAGCTTCATGATTTCCTGATTTTCTATCAGCTAATACTTCACCAAAACAGAATATAATGCGCATTTTGTTTGCTAAGGCCGCATCTACTTTTTTAGCAAGACTCTCATCTGTTTCATTAAAATATTCACGACGCTCGCTATGTCCTAAAATAACGGTATTAACACCAACGCTTTTTAACATGCTTGCACTAATTTCACCAGTATAGGCCCCATTCTCAGCAAAATGCATGTTTTGCGCAATTACTTCTATATCCGTTTCTCTTAAGGCTTCATATGCTTTATAAAGATTCGTAAAGGTTGGTGCGATCATCACCTCTGCATTCGATGTTTTTTTTGCTTTCTTTAATTCAGTAATTAATGATTCTGTTTGAGATAAATCATTATTCATTTTCCAGTTTCCTGCTACAATTTGTTTTCTCATTATAATACGTCTTTAATTTTTGTATCGTCTGCTTTCACAGCCTTATATAGTTTAATATTTCCTTCTTTATCTACTACCATATATCTTGGTATCCAATCTAATCTCACAAAATCACCAAAAGGCCCTTTCCATCCCGATTGCATGAAATAGTGCTCACCTACAATATTATATTTTTTAATGCCTTTTTTCCAAGCTTCTTGAGTTTTATCTAAAGATAAAAAAACATACGTAACTTCTTCGTGTTGTTTTTGTAAGACTTTTACTTTTGGCATACCGCCTAAACAATCTTTACACCAAGATGCCCAAATATCAATGACTAAAGTTGAACCTTTATGAGTTTCTAAAATATTTTTAAAGGTGATTTCTTGGCCTTCTAAGGTTATAAACGTATCGTTTAATGCTTCGTCTGAAAATGTAGCTGGCTCTTGTGCATCACAGCTAAAGAATACCAAACAAACTAAAACTAAGTAATTAATTTTATTCATGTTTTTGATTTTAACGTTTTGAAATCGTTTTTTCAAAATGCAAATTTACTCTTATTTTACTTTTAAGGCTAACCATAGAAGAATTATATCGGGAAAACAATTGATATTTATGGAGCATATAATTAATTCTGAAAGAACCTATATTTAATATAAAAATAAGGTCCTTATAATTTCAAATCATCAATATCATTCCAATGCACCTTTTGCATAACGGTCCCCCTGTTTAATTCTAAAATCCCGGGATTTGAGCGCACTACAGTTTTAAGTGCTTTTTCATCACATAAATAAAAATCAAAGTTTAGTTTATAGGTGTCTATAATTTTTTTCTTTGTATCATCTCCAGAAGCGGTCAAGCCAATAACAGTATACCCATTTTCCATAGCTTTGTCGGAAAACGCCTTTAATTTTGCAGCGCCTTCAGTCTCTATGGTTTCTAGGCTGTAAGACACAATCATAATAAGTTTGTCTTCAACTAAAAACTGGTCTGTTAAATCGCCCTCATTGGATTCTATAGAAAAATCAACGACAGGTGGCTGATAACCTTCATCAATCACTTTCGTATCAACAGAAACAAAATCACCTTCTATAGATGGGTAAGCTCCATTATTTGAAATTACTTTTTCTTCTCCATTAACATTAAACTTCCAAAAATATTCAATAACTGGTTTGGGAGCATCCTCTGGTATTTGCATACCTTCCTTAATATTAGCACCAATTTTATATGCTCTAAAATCTTTTACTGGTAAATGCATTAACACATGGTACCCAAGCCAAAAACTTAAAATAAAGCTTAATAAGGCTAAAATAGTCGTAGTTAAATTATTGAAAAGCGGTTTGATATGCTTAACACCAATAAATAAAACAAGTATAAAAACTAAAAGAACTATGTCTTTAGTAAAACTTTGCCATGGGGTTAATTTTAAAGCATCACCAAAACAACCACAGTCTTTAACTTTATCAAAATACGCCGAATAGAAGGTCAAAAATGTAAAGAAAACTATCATTCCTAATAAATTCCATACCGTGAATTTTGGTTTATAACCTATTAATAAGAAAACACCTAAAACCACTTCGTAAACCACTACCAGAACAGAAATCATTAAGGCGTAGGGTTCTAAAAACGTCATATTAAGTACATCTACACTAAAATATTCTTGTAATTTATATGAGAACCCAAGGGGATCATTCAGTTTTATTAATCCAGAAATAATAAATAAAATACCAACAAATAGTCTTGAAATGTGTACTAAAAACTTCATGTTTTATAATTAATTTCCCTTTGGGGAGGTGTTATTTTTCATTTAAATGAATAAGGGCAAAAATGGCATAATTAATCATATCTTGATAATTCGCATCGATGCCTTCGCTAACTAATGTTTTTCCCTGATTATCTTCAATTTGCTTCACTCGTAAAAGCTTTTGAAGAATTAAATCGGTTAACGAACTCACTCTCATATCACGCCATGCCTCGCCATAGTCGTGGTTTTTATCTTCCATAAGCTGTTTTGTAATCGCTACTTTTTCCTCATATAGCTTGGTAGCCTCTGCCGTTGTTAAATCTGGTTGTTCTGCGATACCTTTATCCAATTGAATTAAGGCCATAATACAATAATTAATAATACCTATAAACTCACTTATTTCGCCTTCATCTACTTTCCTAACCTCATTTTGCTGCAAACCTCTTATACGTTGCGCTTTTATAAAAATTTGATCTGTTAGTGATGGTAATCGCAATATTCTCCATGCACTTCCATAGTCTTTCATTTTTTTTATAAATAAGCTTTTACAGGTGTTTACAACAGTATCGTATTGTTTAGAAGTATCTTGCATTGATTACTTGGAATTTTGTGTAAATTTCGCTTAAATAGTTTAAAGTTCAAAGTTAAAGACTCAAAGTTTTAGAGATCAAAATTTCAGATTAAAATTTCAAACAATTTTTATTTAATTAAGTTAACTTTGAGGTTTCATATTTTAAAAAAACGATTGCTTCTAAATGACAATTAATTGCAAAGGAGAACTCATTGATGTGTCATCACCAAAAGTCATGGGAATTTTAAACGTCACCCCAGACTCATTTTTTGATGGTGGTAAATACAACCAAGAAAGAGCCATATTAACGCATATTGAACGCATGTTACTTGACGGAGCTACATTTATTGATGTGGGTGCCTACAGCTCTAAACCCAACGCCGAATTTGTAAGTGAAGGTGAAGAACTAAACCGTATATTACCTATTGTTTCTTCAATTTTAAAAGAGTTTCCGGATGCCGTGTTATCTATTGATACGTTTAGAAGTAATGTGGCGAAGCAATGTATTGAAATTGGTGCTGCTTTAATTAATGATATTTCTGCAGGAAAGTTAGATGACAACATGTTACAAACGGTGTCAGATTTAAATGTTCCTTATATTATGATGCATATGAGAGGAACACCTCAAACCATGCAACAGCAAACCAATTACAACCATCTAACAAAAGATATTTTATTTTATTTTTCTGAACGTATTACAGCCGCAAGACAATTAGGAATCATAGATTTAATTATTGATCCAGGTTTTGGTTTTGCAAAAACGATAGAACAAAATTATGAGTTATTAAACCAATTAGAGCTTTTTAAGATACTGGAATTACCATTACTTGTTGGTGTTTCGAGAAAATCTATGATTTACAAAAGCTTAGAAACTTCAGCCAAAGAAGCGCTCAACGGAACAACGGTTTTAAATACAATAGCTTTACAAAAAGGCACATCAATATTACGTGTTCATGATGTAAAGGAAGCCGTAGAATGTATTAAACTGGTTCAATCTTTAAACCCTAAATAATTTAATGAAACTATTTTTTTATTGCCTTATTATTTGTCTTGTTATTTCTTGTGGAAAAGATAAAATTATTGAGCTACCAGAAATTGAAGATTCAAAAATTTCAGAAATAAATGATGTGTCCGCTGCCTATTTATTCTATGATGAAACTTTTCCTGATGGTATTGAACTTAACAGAAAAAACTTAATAAGCACGACCAATTGGCTGGTAAATGTAGACAAACGTTTAACCTTAGGGCAAGCTATTCCAAAAATTATTTACTTGCAGGGCAAAAAGCGAAATGCAGAAATGCATAAGAATGAGAATGCTAAAAATTTTTATTCTTGTAATAATACGAGCATAAAAAATTTAGGTTTTATAGAATTTACAGATGTTGTTTACCATGAAGATGATTCACAAAGTTATTTAAACAAAAACAATGCAAAAGCCTATCAAATAATAAACATAAAAGTACATTCTCTTGATTCTACATTTGTTTCTTTTATTTCAAATGACACCTCATTTACGCATTCAACAAATCAAAAGGATCTTTTAAAACATTTAGAAACTAATCTTGTTGAGAAAGGACGGACTATCCTAGTTTCTGAACTAGATAAAAGTTTAACCTTTCAAGACTATATTACTTACAAATCCCTTCTATCAAAATTAGATTTAAAGAATGTCACAATAGCCAAGGATGAATTTGTATTTAATTAGCTATATTTTATTAAATTTACCAAAACCCATATACTTTGGATATTTTTAAAGACCTTTTAAAATTTACTGTTGTTGATGTCATAGACGTTATTCTGGTAGCACTTCTACTCTATTATATCTATAAGTTGGTTAAAGGCACTGTTGCTATTAATATTTTTATTGGAATCATTATTATTTATCTGGCTTGGAGATTAACCGATTTCCTAAACATGGAATTGTTAACCGGAATTTTTGGCGGATTTATGAAAGTGGGGATTATTGCTTTAATCGTAGTATTTCAACCAGAAATCAGGAAGTTTTTATTGATGGTTGGTTCGACTAATTTTAGCAGAAGGCGAAATTTTTTAAAGCATATTACCTTTTTAAAGACTGAAACCGGAGACGAAACCAATGTAGATACGATTGTTTCTGCCTGTAATAAATTAGCATCAACAAAAACAGGTGTTTTAATTGTACTTGAACGCAATAACAATTTAGATTTCCTGATGTCTACTGGCGATGAAATGAATATTAAGGTCACACAACCTATTTTAGAAAGTATCTTTTTTAAGAATAGCCCACTTCATGATGGTGCTGTTATCATAAAAAATAATATCGTTAAGGCTACTCGTGTTATTTTACCCGTTAATCATGAAAAAACGATTCCGCAACGCTTTGGTTTAAGACATAGAGCCGCAATGGGTATTACAGAAAAAACAGATGCCTTAGCACTTGTTGTTAGTGAGGAAACTGGACATATTTCCTATTTTGTTGATGGTGAATTTATTGTTTTTAAAGATACTGAAGAACTTAAAGAGCTTATTAAAAAAGATTTGATTTAGTACTAAAACAAAAAGAACGTTAACCAACCTCCTCTTCTTGTAAAAACTGAACCTCGTACAGATTTTTGTAATACCCCTTTTTCTTTTTAAGTAACTCTTGATGAGTTCCTTCTTCAACTATATGACCCGAATCCATCACAATAATTTTATCGGCTTTTTTTACCGTTGCTAAACGGTGTGCTATAATAATAGATGTTCTCCCTGTTGTGATTTTATCAGTTGCTGTTTGGATGAGTTGCTCTGAATACGAATCTACAGAAGATGTTGCTTCATCTAGTACTAATATACTAGGATTGGTGACATAGGCTCTCAAAAACGAAATCAACTGACGCTGACCCGAAGACAACATCACGCCTCGCTCTTTCACATTATAATAATAGCCACCTGGAAGACTCGAAATAAACTCATGAATACCAATATCTTTTGCCGCTTGAATCACTTGGTCTTCTGTAACATCGGGATTATTAAGTGTTATATTACTCATGATAGTATCTGCAAATAAAAATACATCTTGCAAAACCACGGCTATTTGTTTTCTTAATGACGATAATGTTATCTTTTTAATATCGGTGTCGTCTACTTCTATATTACCTTCATTAATTTCGTAAAACCTGTTTAATAAATTAATAATAGTTGATTTGCCTGCTCCTGTTGCTCCTACAATAGCAACTGTTTCGCCAGAATTAACATCAAATGATATACCTTTTAAAACTTCTTCATCTTTTATATAACTAAAATAAACATCTTTAAAACGAATATTTCCCTGAAAAGAAGTGGCTTCAATGGTTCCGTTATCATCTATTTGAGAATTCGTTTCAAGTACTTTAAATACTCTGTTAGCAGCGACCATTCCCATTTGTAACGTATTAAAATTATCTGCAATCTGCCTTAAAGGCCTAAAAAGCATAGGGATAAACATGATAAAAGAAATTAAATCCCCTTCGGACGCGGTATCACTTAAAACCACATTTAAGCCTCCATACCATGCAATTAAACCAATGGTAATAGATGTTGACAGCTCTGCTATTGGAAAAAAAATGGAGTTATACCAAACCGTTTTTAGCCATCCTTTTTTATGACGGTCATTAATGGCTTTAAATTTTTTATATTCTGTATCCTCTCTCGTGAAGAGTTGTAAAATCTTCATCCCAGTGATACGCTCTTGTACAAATGAGTTTAAATTAGAGACTTCTGTACGAACTTCTTCAAAAGCTTTTTTCATATACTTTTGAAAAACTCTGGTAGCAACCAAAACTACTGGAAGCATAATAAATACAATAAGGCTCAACTTCCAATTCATGATTATCATGAATACAGATACCACCACCATTGTCAATAAATCTCTGAATATAGTAAACAATCCTTGTCCAAAAATATCGGCTATACGCTCCATATCTGTTACGGCTCTTGTAATTAGCACCCCAACTGAAGAATTATCATAATACTTCATTTTAAAACGCAGCAAGTGATTAAACAATTTTACTCTAACATCTTTCACTACATTTTGCCCTAACCAGCCTGCATAAAAAATAAAAAGTAATTGAAAAATCACTTCAAGCATTAGCATAACACCCATAATAACCACGTAAGGCAAGAACCCTTCTATCGTTTTAGTAGATATGTTATTATCAATTGCAAGTTGTAATATTTTTGGTCTTAACGCTCCAGAAACAGAAATCAACAAAACAGACATGAGCACCCCAAAAAAGACTAATTTATACGGTTTTATATACGTTAACAAACGTCTAAATAAACTAATATCAAAAACTTGTTCTTTAGTTTTACTCATTTATAAAATTATCTCTTCTGGGTATTCAACGTCTATTAAATATAATGCATGGGCAGGAACAGAGTAACCTGCTTCGCTCCTATCTTTAGATTTTATAATTTGATGCAAATCTGAAATTTCAATCTTTCCTATTCCAATATTAATCATAGTTCCAACAATGGCTCTAACCATATTTCGTAAAAAACGATCGGCTTTCACAACAAAATGAAGCTCATCATTTTCGACGTGCCATTCGGCTTTCATTATCTTACAATGATACGTTTTTACATCTGTATTACTTTTTGAAAAGCATTGAAAATCTTTATACTCAAATAAAATGTTCGCAGCATCATTCATTTTATCAATATCTAATGTCTTTGATAAAATATAAGCGCTTTCAAAATTAAACGCATTCTTTTTTAAAGCAATTCTATATCGATATGTTCTGCTTAAGGCATCGAAACGGGCATGACTTTCGGGTTTTACTTTAAACATATTGTGTATTGCAATATCTTTTGGTAAAAATGAATTAAGCTTAAATACAAGATCCTCTTCCTTAAAACTAACATCGGTATCAAAATGTGCATACATTTGTACTGCGTGGACACCAGTATCTGTTCTTCCCGCACCTACAATGGTAATTTCTTCCTTTAAAATAATTGTTAATGCCTTTTCAATAACTTCTTGCACAGATATTGCATTAGGCTGATTTTGCCATCCATGATAATCTTTACCGTTATAAGAAAGTTGAATAAAATACCTCAATCTATTTTGATACTTTTGTTTAAACAACAAAGATAAATAGATTTACGAGTTTAGATTTACCATTAACATTTTATAATGATAAAAATATTATTACTGTCCGATACTCATAGTTATATAGATGACGATATCTTAAAATATATAAAACAGGCAGATGAAGTATGGCATGCTGGTGATATTGGAGATATAACCGTAAGTGATGCCATTCGAAAAATAAAACCTTTCAAAGCTGTTTATGGTAATATCGATAACTCAACTATTAGATCTGAATTCCCTGAACATAACCGTTTTATGTGTGAAGATGTTGATGTTTGGATAACCCATATTGGGGGATACCCAAAAGCCTATGATATCCGTATAAGAGAAGACATTAGGTTAAATCCACCAAAACTGTTTATTAGTGGACATTCACATATTTTGAAAGTGATGCCAGACAAAAAATTAAATTTGCTTCATATGAATCCCGGAGCAGTTGGTAAACATGGATTTCATAAAGTAAGAACAATGCTTCGCTTTACCATTAATGGTAGTAATATTGAAAATTTAGAAGTGATTGAGTTTGAAAAACGTTATTAAAAGATTCACCCTTTTTGTTCTTTTTTTTAAAATCTGATATTTTAATTGCGTTGGGGATAGCAGTGCAAAGCACACAGTGAGGTACGAGCGAGGACTTGTAACGTATAGCCAGATCCTTGTGGTAACGCCCAAATAAAAAACTAAAAAACCCAAAGCTTTCACCTTGGGTTTTAACGCACTAATACTACTAAGATGTTAGGTTTATCGCAATCTATCTACAGATTTTACAAGATCTTCATCCTTTTTGATGGCCTTATTAGCTAATGCCAACAACACGATAGAAATTATAGGAAGAAGCATCCCAATACCTTTCTCAGAAACCGCCGTTTCTCCAGATATCCTTAGAGATTGATATACAAAAAATCCTAATAAAAAAAAGTTTAATATGATGTTAAGTCGTCCCAAAACAAATTGAAACTTCCTTTTTTTAAACATGAAAATTGAAATTAAAGATAGTAATGCCGAACTAATAAATAAACTCAGAGACAAAACTTCATTAAAAGCATATACATCAACTCCGTCTTTAGTTTCCCAAATAGGAACTATATAAATCAGCCCTGCAGAAACGCCTGCAGATAGTAAAAGGTATATAGTTTGTATACGTTGTAGCATTTTGATTTTAAAAACTAGACGGCAAAAATAATAGTTTCTTTTCTAAAATTCACTTAAAAAATTAAAATAAAGTTGTATTATTGCAGTAACATTATATAACAACCACAGGTGTAGGTTGTTATTTCTTCAGATAAAAAATCATTTTTTTTTCAGAACAACTCAAATTTATATTCATTTTATAATTTTCAAGTAAACATCAAATGTTTGAAATTTCACAATTAAACGAAAAGAAACTCTCTGAATTACAAGAGATTGCAAAAAAATTGAACGTTGCAAAATACCGTTCTTTAAAAAAATCAGATCTAGTTTACCAAATATTAGATCATCAAGCTACTAACCCAAAATCTGTTACTGAAGTCCTAAAACCAGAAGCTGCAACCACTTCTGAAAAACCCAGTGAAACCAGAGAAAAAAAACCTAGAGCTCGTATTCAAAAACCAGCAAAGAATACGCCAAATAAAATGGCTGAGCCTCCTGTTGAAAATGAAGTAGAGGCCAAAAAACCTACTCCAGCCGCTGAAAGTAAGCCAAAACTAAAATCGAGTCCAGATCCACAAAAAAATACGGCTAGCAATGAAACTAAAGCGAAGGAAAGTAGACCTAGAGAGAAACAAAAACCTCATCAAAAAAGAGAACATACGCCTCAACAAAAAAATCAAAATAAAAACAACGGGAACAAGGATAATAGAAATCGCTACAGGGAGCCAGATTACGAATTTGATGCCATTATTGAAAGTGAAGGTGTTTTAGATGTGATGCAAGATGGTTATGGTTTCTTAAGATCTTCAGATTACAATTACCTATCGTCTCCTGATGATATTTATGTGTCTCAATCACAAATTAGATTATTTGGTTTAAAGAAAGGCGATACGGTTCTTGGACACGTAAGACCTCCAAAAGAAGGTGAAAAATATTTTCCTTTAATAAAAGTAATCCAAATTAACGGTCAAAAACCAGAAGTCGTAAGAGATCGTGTTTCTTTTGAACATTTAACACCGTTATTTCCAAAAGAAAAATTCAATCTTGCTGAAAGACAAAGCACTATTTCTACTAGAATAATGGATTTATTCTCACCAATAGGAAAAGGGCAACGTGGCATGATAGTCTCTCAACCTAAGACAGGTAAAACGATGCTTCTAAAAGATGTTGCGAATGCTATTGCAGCCAATCATCCTGAAGTATATTTAATGATTCTATTAATTGACGAACGTCCTGAAGAAGTTACAGATATGCAGCGTAACGTAAGGGGTGAAGTTATTTCTTCAACTTTTGACAAGGAAGCTCATGAACATGTTAAAATAGCAGACATTGTGCTTGAAAAAGCCAAACGTTTAGTAGAATGTGGTCACGATGTGGTGATTCTTTTAGACTCCATTACACGTTTAGCTAGAGCTTATAATACGGTACAACCAGCTTCGGGTAAAATATTAAGTGGTGGTGTAGATGCTAATGCTTTACATAAACCAAAGCGCTTCTTTGGAGCTGCAAGAAATATAGAAAACGGAGGTTCCCTAACAATTATTGCTACGGCTTTAACTGAAACAGGTTCTAAAATGGATGAAGTTATCTTTGAAGAATTTAAAGGAACGGGTAACATGGAATTGCAATTAGATAGAAAAATATCTAACCGTAGAATTTTTCCTGCTATTGACCTTACCTCTTCAAGCACGCGTAGAGATGATCTATTGTTAGATGCGAACACGATTCAAAGAATGTGGGTAATGCGTAAATATTTAGCAGACATGAATCCTGTTGAAGCGATGGAATTTATTAATGATCGCTTTAAACAAACTAGAAATAATGAAGAGTTTTTAGTCTCAATGAATGGCTAATTTGTAAACTTTTTATCATATATTAAAAATGCTTTGAAAATTTTCAAAGCATTTTTTTTTCAAATATGTTTCATATTATAAAACAAAAAAGCCTCTCATCATGAGAGGCTTTAATATTATATAACTAGAATATATTAATACTATAAAGAAGCAACATGCTTCGCTAAACCGGACTTCAGGTTTGCTGCTTTATTAGCATGAATAATATTTTTCTTTGCCAATCTATCTAACATAGAAACAACAGTTGGAAACATGGTTTCAGCTTCTTTTTTATCTGTTAACTCTCGCAATTTTTTAACTGCATTACGAGTAGTTTTATGTTGATATTTGTTTACAACACGTTTAGCTTCGCTACTTCTAATTCTTTTTAACGCTGACTTGTGATTTGCCATTAGTTCTTTTTTTATTAAAATTGTAGCCCGTAGGGGAATCGAACCCCTCTTACCAGGATGAAAACCTGGCGTCCTAGCCGATAGACGAACGGGCCATTTGTTTATTACTAGGTAAATTTATTTTTTTATTTACAAACTTACACCGTTTTCAAATAACTCTCAATGTTTCCATTGCGGATGCAAAAATACAACTATTTTTAAATGTCACAATAGTTGGATAATATTTTTTTTAAAAAAAATAATTAATAGGCTTTTGCAAACAATACTCTACATTTTGAAGGTGCTCCTGAGAATACACAAACCCCTTCTTCTTCCTTGTTAATCAACGGAATACATCTAATAGTAGCTTTAGTAAGGTCTTTTATTTTAGCCTCAGTCTCATTTGTTCCATCCCAATGTGCAGAGATAAATCCGCCTTTAGTTTTTAAAACATCCTTAAATTCTTCAAAAGTTTCGACTTCGGTAATGTGAGAATCTCTATAATTTAGGGCTCTATCGAATAAACTTTCTTGAATATCTTTTAATAATTGCTCTATAACCGATGTTAAATCATTCAAAGGAACAATCTCTTTAGTTAGCGTATCCCGTCTGGCCAGTTCAACAGTTCCGTTTTCTAAATCTTTTGGACCAATAGCTATACGCAATGGAACGCCTTGTAATTCATGTTGAGCAAATTTTGCCCCAGGCCTATAAGTCGTTCTATTATCAAACTTTACAGTAATTCCTTTTGCTTTTAGATCTACTAAAATATCATTTGCTACTTTAGAAATGGCCTCTAACTGTTCTTCACTTTTATATATAGGCACAATCACGACTTGATTTGGCGCTAAATTTGGAGGTAATACCAATCCAAAATCATCGCTATGAGTCATAATTAAAGCACCCATTAGCCTCGTTGAAACGCCCCATGATGTGGCCCAAACATAATCTTGCTTCCCTTCTTTATTGGCGAATTTCACATCAAATGCTTTTGCAAAATTCTGACCAAGAAAATGTGAAGTTCCCGCCTGTAACGCTTTGCCATCTTGCATAAGTGCTTCAATACAAAAAGTCTCTTCTGCTCCAGCAAAACGTTCACTTTCGGACTTAAGGCCCTGAATAACTGGCATAGCCATAAAGTTCTCTGCAAAGGTGGCATACACATTATTCATAAGTTTGGCTTCATCAAGAGCTTCTTTTTTAGTTTCATGCGCTGTATGACCTTCTTGCCATAAAAACTCAGCTGTTCTCAAAAATAAACGTGTCCGCATTTCCCATCTTACAACATTAGCCCACTGATTTATTAAAATAGGCAAATCTCTATAAGATTGAATCCAGTTTCTATAAGTATTCCAAATGATGGCTTCACTGGTTGGCCTAACGATAAGTTCTTCTTCTAATTTAGCTTCAGGATCAACTCTTAATTTACCTGGTTTATCAGGATCGTTCTGAAGTCGGTAATGTGTTACAATAGCACATTCTTTAGCGAAACCTTCAGCATTTTTTTCCTCAGCTTCAAAAAGGCTTTTAGGCACAAACAATGGAAAATAGGCATTTTGATGCCCAGTTTCTTTGAACATCCTATCTAATTCTGCTTGCATTTTTTCCCAAATGGCATAACCATAAGGTTTTATAACCATACAACCTCTCACTGCAGAGTTCTCTGCTAAATCAGCTTTAACAACAAGTTCATTATACCATTTTGAATAATCTTCGGCTCTGGCAGTTAGTTTTTTGCTCATAATTATGTTTTGGCACAAAAGTTGTGACTATGTTAAATAAAAAAATAGTTCAGCAAAACTAACTATTTTTGTTATGTTCAACAATAAAATAACACAGATATGCAATTTAACAACTACTTAAAACGGAAAATACCATTTTTGGCAATTTTAACTTTACTATTTAGTTTAGCATCTTGCAGTTCTTATCAATATGTTGGTGCAGAAGATGACGGTATTTATGGAACAAACCCAAATTCTAGATATCAAGAAACTGTTGTTGAAGTTCAAAATAATTCTAATAGCAATAATTATTATAAAAATTACTTTAGAGAAAAATCTTTAGAGTATGATTATTTGACTAATGGAGAAGTTTTTACCGATATTGATGAATACCAAGGTGCTTATGTTGAAAATGATACAATAGACAATAATTATCAAGGATATTCTGGTTGGGGACAAACCAATAATAGTGTAACCATTAATTTTATCGACAACGGGTTTAACAACTGGGGTTGGAATGCTGGTTTTGGTTTAGGATGGAATAATTGGAGATGGAACAGATGGAATAATTGGGGCTGGAACAACTGGGGTTACAATACTTGGGGCTGGAACAATTGGGGTTGGAACAACTGGGGCTTTTACGATCCTTTTTGGGGTCCTGGATTTTATGGTGGTGGATTTTATGGAGGTTGGGCTTTTAATATTGGTTGGGGCTGGAACAATAGATTTTACGGAAATAATTTTTACGGACGCAGAAATGTATCTTACAGTGCTTCGAGAAGAGGAAGTATTGCTTCTAGCTATAATTCCAATTTAAACACGCGTTCAAGATCAAATAATACAACTTCAAGGTACAACAATACTTCAAGACGAAGTGATTCTAGATATACGAATTCAAACACCACGAGTAGGGTTAATGCTTCAGGACGAAGTGATACCAGATACACGAATTCAAATACCTCTAATAGGGTTAATAGTTCAGGAAATACGTATAATGTTAGAAGAAGATCGTCTGGTGTTTCGACACCAACGGCAAGCTCAACATCGCGTACACGATCGTCTTCAACGTATAGAAGAAGCTCTCAACCTAGTAGCAACTCCAGTTATAATAACTCTTCGAGCAGAAGTTCATCTTCTACACCATCTCGTAGTTATAATTCAGGTAGCAGCAGCAGAAGTTCTGGCAGCACTACAAGATCATCAAGTAGTAGTCGATCTAGTGGAAGCAGAAGCTCAGGGTCGTCAAGCAGAAGACGCGGATAATTTAAAAAATTAAAAAAACTAATATGAAAAAGTTAAGTTTACTATTCATAGGCATACTTTCTATGTCTTTTATGTACGGGCAAAATATCACTGATGCCCTAAGATATTCGCAAGAAGAAATACAAGGAACAGCTCGTTTTAGAGCCTTAAGTGGTGCTTTTGGAGCCCTTGGTGGCGATATGAGTTCAGTTAGTTTAAACCCTGCAGGTTCAGCGGTTTTCACTAGAAGCCATGCCTCCTTTACAGTTTCTAATTTAGACATACAAAACGATACACAATATTTTAATAATTTTAACAATTCTAATGAAACTAAATTTGATGTGAGTCAAGGCGGTGGTGTTTTTGTGTTTTCCAATAGTAACACCAATTCACCATGGCGAAAATTCACATTTAGCATCAACTATGATAAATTAAATAATTTTGATAATAATTGGGTTGCTTCAGGAACAAATACAAATAATAATTCTATTGATTTATACTTCTTAGGATATGCAGATGGCTTAAGACTTGATGAAATTTCAGCTTTGCCAGCTGAATCTTTGACAAATGCGTATGCTGAAATTGGTGAATTATACGGTTTTGGTAATCAGCAAGCGTTTCTCGGCTATGAATCTTTCATTTTAGAACCAGATGCAGATGATGATGCTAATACTACTTATTTTTCAAACCTTGCCGACGGTACTTTTAACCAAAACTACAGCTATTCATCAACCGGTTATAATGGAAAAATAACGTTTAATGCTGCTGTTCAATATGAAGATAATTTATACTTAGGTATTAATTTAAATTCGCATCTCATTAACTATGACCGAAATACATTTCTTTATGAAAATAACTCAAACACTGGTTCCATAATTAATTATATTCAGTTTGAAAATACTTTATCTACAACTGGTACTGGTTTTTCTTTTCAATTAGGAGGTATCTTAAAACTTAGTAATGAGTTTAGAGTAGGATTGACCTATGATTCTCCAACATGGCTCACCATTTCAGAAGAAACAACTCAATATTTATTTACAGATTCCGAGACTGATGGTCCCGCCACGGTGAATCCACAAATTATAAATATATATCCTGACTACAGGCTACAAACACCTGGAAAAATATCAGGAAGTCTTGCTTATGTTTTTGGCGAACAAGGGTTGTTTAGTTTTGATTATTCAAGAAAAGATTACGGATCTATAAAATTCAAACCTACATCTGACCCCTTTTTCTCAAGTCAAAACAATACTATAAGTAATGATTTAAAAGCAGCTTCAACGTATCGATTTGGGGGAGAATACAGACATAAACAATTTAGTTTTAGAGGTGGTTATCGTTTTGAAGAGAGCCCTTACAAAAATGAAACAACCGTTGGTGATTTAACGGGATATTCATTTGGGGTTGGTTTTAATTTTGGAAACACCAAACTAGATATCACTTACGACCAAGCACAAAGAACATCAGAAACTCAATTATATAACGTTGGACTTACTGATGCAGCCGTTATAGATTCTAAAAACTCAAATATTACACTTACACTAGGGTTTAATATTTAAAAATCTTAACACATACCTTTTTTAAAGCTTGAATATAAATTCAAGCTTTTCTTTTTTTATATAATTTACATATCAAAAGGCGTATAAACACGATAAAATTAATTGTTTGTTAATACAAAACATAAGAAAAGTGTTTTGCTTATCTTTGCAAACTAAAATCTTGATTTCAGTAGCAGATGAAAATTGAAAATAACATAGATGAATTTGACGCTTTAGGGAACGACCATATTGGAACTTCTTCGAATACACCCATGAGAAGTGATGCTTTTAAACTATCAAATGAAGAGAAAATAGACATTATAAAAGATGATGTACGCCATATCATGGAAACTTTAGGACTTGATTTAACTGATGATAGTTTAAACGGAACTCCTAATAGAGTTGCCAAAATGTTTGTTAAAGAAATTTTTAGCGGCTTAGATCCTAACAAAAAACCTAGCGCTTCAACCTTCGATAATAAATATAAATATGGCGAAATGCTTGTTGAAAAAAATATCACATTATATTCAACATGCGAACACCATTTTCTCCCTATTGTAGGAAAAGCGCATGTTGCCTATATTTCAAATGGAACGGTTGTAGGGCTTTCAAAAATGAATCGAATTGTAGATTATTTTGCAAAACGACCGCAAGTACAAGAGCGTTTAACTATTCAAATTGTTGAAGAACTTCAAAAAGTTCTAGGCACAAAAGATGTTGCTTGTGTTATTGACGCCAAGCACTTATGTGTTAATTCAAGAGGAATAAGAGATATTGAGAGTAGTACAGTAACCTCTGAATTTGGAGGGAAATTTAAAGACAAGTCTACCCGTAGAGAATTTCTTGATTATATTAAATTAGAGACAAAGTTTTAGTTAATAATACCAGCCCAAACATGCAACTTTACAAGCATCAACAAATAAAAATTTACAATTCCCTTTCCGGAAAAAAAGAAACATTCACTCCAATTAACCAAGGCTATGTAGGCATGTACGTTTGTGGCCCAACGGTATATAGTAATGTCCATTTAGGAAATGTGAGAACCTTCATGTCTTTTGACGTGATTTTTAGATATCTAAAACATATAGGATTTAAAGTTCGCTATGTTAGAAATATTACAGATGCTGGTCATTTAGAAAATGATGCCGATGTTGGCGAAGACCGCATTGCTAAAAAAGCACGTCTAGAAGAAATCGAACCTATGGAAGTAGTTCAGCGCTATACCGTAGATTTTCATAATATCTTAAATATTTTCAATTTTTTACCTCCAAGCATTGAACCTACAGCAACAGGGCATATCATTGAGCAAATTGAGCTAATAAAAACGATTATTAAGAATGGATTTGCTTATGAAATAAATGGTTCTGTGTATTTTGACGTTCATAAATTTAATGAAACCCATGATTACGGTATTTTAAGTAAGCGTAAACTAGAAGATTTAATTCACAATACTCGTGAGTTGGACGGTCAGTCGGATAAAAAGAACCCACAAGATTTTGCGCTATGGAAAAAAGCCGAACCGCAACACATTATGCGTTGGCCTTCGCCTTGGAGTGACGGCTTTCCTGGTTGGCATTTAGAGTGTACTGCAATGAGTACGAAATATCTTGGAGAACATTTTGATATTCATGGTGGTGGAATGGATTTAAAATTCCCGCATCACGAGTGTGAAATTGCACAAAATGAAGCTGCTATTGGCCAGACACCTGTAAATTATTGGATGCATGCGAATATGCTGATTATGAATGGGAAGAAAATGGCTAAATCTACAGGAAATTATATTTTGCCAGGTGAAATTTTTACTGGAAATAACCCCAATATTACGAAGTCCTTTACACCAAGTGTGGCTCGTTTTTTTATGTTACAAGCCCATTACAGAAGTATTTTAGACTTTACAAATGATGGGTTACTAGCTAGTGAAAAAGGATTTTACAGATTGATGGATGCTATTAATATATTAAACAGTTTAAAAGCCTCAGCGACATCAAGTATTGATATAAACAAATGGAAACAAAGTTGTTATGATGCCATGAATGATGATTTTAATACACCTGTTTTAATCGCTAATCTATTTGAAGGTGTAAAGTATATAAATCAAATTAAGGACGGTTCTACAACAATTTCAAGTAGTGATTTAACAATCTTAAAAGACACTATTAATGCTTTTACTTTTGATATTTTAGGCTTAGAAAATAGTTCAAAAAATGATTCAGGAACTGATAAATTGTCTGGAGCTGTTGACGTACTTATTAAATTAAGACAAGAAGCGAGAGCAAATAAGGATTTTGCGTTATCTGATAAGATTCGCAATGAATTAGCATCTGCCGGTATAGAACTAAAAGACGGTAAAGAAGGCACCACATTTTCAATTAATTAGCAACTTGTTAAGTTGTTGAAATAAAAACGACTCAACTAGTGCATTTAAAAATTTATTTTGAAAAAAATACTTATCGCTCCGTTTTTGTTTTTAATAAAAGTGTATCAGGTACTGATATCCCCACTAACACCTGCAACATGCAGATATAGCCCAACATGTTCACACTACGCTAAAGAGGCACTGCAAAAACATGGGTTCTTAAAAGGAGGTTGGCTAGCATTAAAACGTATTTTTAGTTGTCATCCCTGGGGCGGAAGTGGTTATGATCCGGTACCATAAACTAAATTAGCAAATTTTCTTATTAGGTATATTCTTTAAAATCTCTAAAACAAAGTTCCAATATTTTTGAGTTGATGAAATTTGGGCACGCTCATCTGGAGAGTGCGCGCCTTTTATATTAGGTCCAAAACTAATCATATCCATATCGGGATAATTCTGGCCAAGAATACCACATTCCAATCCTGCATGACAAGCAGCTACATGGGGTTTTATGCCGTTTAAATCTTCGTAAAGTTTAGATATCACTTTTAAAATGGGAGATTCCATATTTGGTGTCCAACCAGGATAATCACCAGATAATTCTACTTCACAACCAGTTAACTCAAAAGTAGCACGAAGTTTGTTTGCTAAATCTATTTTAGAACTTTCAACAGAAGAGCGTGTTAAACAAGCAATTTTAATATGTCCATCCTTTACCACTACTCTAGCGATATTATTCGATGTTTCTACCAAATCTGGAATATCTGCGCTCATCCTGTAAACGCCGTTGTGTGCCGCATATAAAGCTCTTGTAAATCCTTCCTGAACACCTAAATCCATAATCATTTTAGGAGTTTCAGATTTAAAAACTATAAACTCTAAATCTGGCTCCATGGTTTTTAATTCTGTCTTTATAGTATCTGCTTGTTGTTGTATTTCTAAAAGAAAAGCCTCCTCATGAATCGCATCAATAGCAACAATCGCTTTACTTTCTCTCGGAATGGCATTACGCAAACTTCCGCCATCAATTTCCGAAATTCGTAATCCAAAATTTTCAAAACCATCAAATAGCAAACGGTTCATTATTTTATTAGCATTCCCCAAACCTTCATGAATTTGCATTCCAGAATGACCTCCTTGCAATCCTTTTACGGAAATAGTAAACCCGATTTTAAATTCTGGTGTTTCTTCTTCAGTATAAGTTCTTGTCGCAGTGACATCAACACCTCCAGCACAACCAACACCGATTTCATCATCTTCTTCAGTATCTAGATTCAGCAAAATACCACCAGAAAGCAAACCGCCTTTTAAACCCTTAGCACCTGTCATACCTGTTTCTTCATCAATAGTAAACAAGGCTTCAATAGCAGGATGCACAATATCTGTACTTTCTAAAATAGCCATTATCGTAGCCACACCTAAACCATTATCGGCACCAAGTGTGGTTCCTTTGGCTTTCACCCAATCCCCATCAACAAACATCTCAATACCTTGAGCATCAAAATCAAAATCAGTTTCATTATTTTTCTGATGAACCATATCTAAATGTGATTGCATCACAACCGAAGTTTTTGATTCCATACCCTTGGTTGCTGGTTTTTTAATAATCACATTCCCTACTTCATCAACTAGCGTATCAAGACCAAGTTTTTCGCCAAAATCTTTTACAAAAGCAATAACGCGTTCTTCTTTTTTAGACCCTCGAGGTACCGCATTTAAGTCAGCAAATTTATTCCAAAGTTGTTTTGGTTCTAGTTGTCTTATTTCTGAATTCATCATGATTATCTTTAGTTTCACAAAGGTAACATATCTAATCAGTATTAATAAACATTTTCCTATTTTTGAAACATGCTGAAACACAAAAAAACGATTATAGCATTTTTAATAATTCCTCAATATATTTTGATAAAATGGCTATCAAATTATCCCGAATTTATTGAAACCTATTACAGTAATGGTTTGTATCCATATATATCTAAACTATTTAGGTTTATGTTGGGCTGGATTCCCTTTTCGTTTGGCGATTTAGTATACGGATTTGCTATTATTTATATAATACGATGGCTTTATAAAAATTTCACACGATTAAAAACGGATACAAAAAATTGGTTTTTAGATTTGTTTTCCGCCGCTTCAATACTCTATTTTGCATTTCATTTATTTTGGGGATTAAACTATTACAGATTACCACTATACAAAAGTCTTGGTTTAGAATCTAAATACACCACCGAAGCGCTTGTGGACGTTACTAAAAAACTTATTGCAAAATCTAATGCCATCCACTCGGAAATTATTAAGAATGATAGTTTACCTGTAAATATTCCTTACAGTAAAGGTGATATTTTAAAAATAGCACCCTTAGGATATGCGGCTTTAGAAAAAGAATTTCCCCATCTAGAATATCACCCAAAAAGCATTAAAAAATCATTATTTAGCTTACCCTTAACTTATATGGGCTTTAGTGGTTATTTAAACCCATTAACCAATGAATCACAGGTAGATTATTTAATTCCTATATATATTTTCCCTACAACGGCATCCCATGAAGTAGCACACCAATTAGGCTATGCTGCAGAAAATGAAGCCAATTTTATAGGGTGCTTGGCAGCTACAAATCATGATGATATTTACTTTAAATATTCGGGTTACACCTTTGCCCTTCGTTTTTGTTTAAATGAAATTTACAGACGTGATGAAACTTTATTTGATTCCATCTCAGAAACCGTTAATAAGGGTATTTTAAAAAACTATCAAGAAATGCGAACGTTTTGGGATAATTATGAGAATCCTGCTGAACCACTATTTAAAAAAACTTATAGTTCTTATTTAAAAGCCAACAAACAGGATAAAGGCATGAAAAGTTATAGTTATGTAGTGGCGCTATTTGTAAACTATTTTGAATTAAAAACGTTATAATAAATTAAAATAAAATCAATAAATGAATAACTAAGACATAAAGGTTTATATTTAAAAACTAATTTCAACCATTTTAATATGATAAAAAAATACTTGGTATTATTTACCATTTTTTGTACTTCTGCATTGAGTGCACAAGAATATTTTCCAAAAAATGATGGTGTAATGGCAAAAAACACCAATTATACCGCTATTACGAATGCAAAAATCTTTATAACTCCTACTCAGATAATTGAAAGTGGAACTTTACTTATAAAAGATAGTAAAATAGTGGCTTCTGGAACTTCTGTTATCATTCCTAAAAACTCGGTGGTTATTGATATTAAAGGAAAAAGCATCTACCCTTCCTTTATTGATCTGTATTCTGATTTTGGTATTGAAAAACCTAAACGTCCAACTTCGAGAGGCAGAACAGCTCAGTATGATGCTACCCGAACTGGTTACTACTGGAATGACCATGTGATGCCTGAAAACAGAGCCATAGATAAGTTTAATTATGACTCCAAAGCGGCAACTGAATTATTAAAAGCGGGTTTTGGAGTCGTTAATGCGCATATACAAGATGGTATTGTAAGAGGTAGTGGAACTCTTATAGCACTAAACAATGAAAGTGGCAACGAGTACAGAATTTTAGACCAACATTCTGGTCAATACTTATCGTTTAGTAAAAGTGTAACGTCTAGCCAATCCTACCCTTCTTCTCTAATGGGAAGTATGGCGTTATTAAGGCAAATGTATCTTGATGCAGACTGGTATGCAAAAGGATATGTTAAAACTAAAGATCTGTCTTTGGAGGCACTAAATAAAAACAAATCACTAGTTCAGTTTTTCGAGGCTGGTAATAGAGGAAATATTATGAGAGCTGATAAGGTTGGTGATGCCAATGGTATTCAATATGTTATGCTTGGTGGAGGCGATGAATATGAACGGATTAATGATATAAAAACAACGAATGCCAAACTTATACTACCAATCAATTTTCCTGATGCATATGATGTTGAAAATTCATTCTTGACATCAATTCTTTCTTTAAGCGATATGCGTGCATGGAACCAAAAACCTTCAAATCCTAAAATATTAGCGGAAAATAATATCACATTTACTTTTACTACACACGATTTAAAATCGCCAAAAGAATTCAAAACAAATCTTTTAAAAACTATAGAAGCAGGTTTATCAAAAGAAAAAGCCTTAGAAGCTTTAACTACAGTTCCGGCACAACTTATTGGAAAATCTGATTTAATTGGTTCGCTTAAAAATGGAAGCCTAGCTAATTTTTTAATTACATCAGGTGATATTTTTAATAAAAAAACAACCCTTTATGAAAACTGGGTTCAAGGTAACAAAACCATTATTGAAGACATGAATATTGTTGACATTAGCGGTGATTATGAGTTTGCTTTGCTTGGTGAAACTTATAAAATGACCATTAAAGGTGAATTAAGTAATCCAAAAATAGAAATGACCAGTCAAGAAAAGACTTTAGGTTCAAAAATAACTTATAATGAAGATTGGGTAAATATATCTATGACGACTATTGATTCTACAAGACAAGAATTTATTAGAATAGTTGCTAATGTTACTGACAAAAACCAATTAAATGGTAAAGCCATTCTTCCTAATGGGAATGAATTGCCTTTTTCTGCAACTTCAAAAAGTAAAGACAAAACAGAAGCAACTTCAAAGAAAAAAGAAGACCAGAACAAAGATAATTTTGTTCCAGTAACGTATCCTAATATGGCCTATGGTTTTACTAAGCTACCCAAAGCAGAAACCATGTTATTTAAAAATGTTACAGTATGGACTAATGAAAAGGAAGGTGTTTTAAAAGAAACAGATGTTTTAGTTAAAAATGGTAAAATTTCCGAAATAGGTCAAAATCTTTCAGATTCCGGTGCTACTATTATTGATGCCACAGGTAAACATTTAACCGCAGGTATTATTGACGAGCATTCACATATTGCAACATCATCAGTAAATGAAGGGGGACAAAATTCTTCAGCAGAAGTTAGCATTGAAGATGTGTTAGATGATTCTGATATTAACATCTACAGAAATCTCGCTGGTGGTGTAACTTCCATTCAAGTATTGCATGGTTCTGCTAACCCTATTGGCGGTCGTTCGGCAATTATCAAATTAAAATGGGGAGAATCGGCAGATAATCTCATATACAATAACTCACCAAAGTTTATAAAATTTGCATTGGGAGAAAACGTTAAACAAACACGTTCTCAAAGTAATATTCGCTTTCCACAATCAAGAATGGGTGTTGAACAAGTATATGTAGATTATTTCACCAGGGCTAAAGAATATGACGCCTTAAAGAAAAGTGGTAAACCTTTCAGGAAAGATATTGAATTAGATGTGCTTGTTGAAATTTTAAATAAAGAACGCTTTATTAGTTGTCATTCTTACGTTCAAAGTGAAATAAATATGCTTATGAAAGTAGCTGAAAAATTTAATTTTAATATCAACACCTTTACACACATTCTAGAAGGATACAAAGTTGCCGATAAAATGGCTGAGCATGGTGTTGGTGGATCAACATTTAGTGATTGGTGGGCCTATAAATTCGAAGTTAATGATGCCATTCCTTATAATGCATCCATTATGCATAATGCCGGTATAGTTGTCGCCATAAATAGTGATAATGCAGAAATGGCTAGAAGACTGAATCAAGAAGCAGCAAAATCTATTAAATACGGCGGCATGAGTGAAGAAGAGGCATGGAAGTTTGTAACCCTAAACCCTGCAAAATTGTTGCATATTGATAATCGTGTAGGTAGTATCAAAGTTGGTAAAGATGCTGATCTTGTTTTGTGGTCAGATAACCCGCTTTCCATTTATGCTAAAGCAGAAAAAACAATTATTGAAGGAGTTACTTATTTTGATTTAAAACGTGATGAAATGATGCGTTCTAACATTCAAAAAGAAAAAAACGAACTCATTAATATGATGTTACATGCCAAAAATAAAGGTTTAAAAACCCAGACCGTAAAAAAGAAAGAAAAAGAACTATTACATTGTGATTCAATGGATAACGAAATATAAAACTTATTAAGATGAGAAAAATAATATCATATATTATAATGTTGTGTTCTTTAATAATAACGGCGCAACAAACACCAGCCCCCAAACAATCCCAAGACATCGCTATTGTTGGAGCAAAGGCGCATATTGGTGATGGCACTATTATAGAAAACAGTATCATCATCTTAAAAGATGGAAATATTTCAACCCTTGTAGATGAAAAGGTTGTGAAAATTGACTTAACCGGGGTTAAAGTAATAAACGCTAATGGTAAACATGTTTATCCTGGTTTTATTATACCAAATTCAACGTTAGGTCTCGTTGAAATTGATGCTGTTAAAGCCTCTATTGATCAAACTGAAATAGGTTTAATGAATCCGCACATAAGAAGTTTAATTGCTTATAATGCCGAATCTAAAATTGTAGAATCTGGGAGACCCAATGGAATACTTTTAGGTCAAATTACGCCAAGAGGTGGACGTATTTCAGGAACCTCTTCCGTAGTACAATTTGATGCTTGGAACTGGGAAGATGCTGCTGTAAAAGTTGATGACGGTATTCATATAAATTGGCCAAGTAGTTTTGTAAGAGGCCGCAGATTGTTAGGTGATCAAGCTAGAATAATAGCAAATGATAAATATGCAGAACAAGTTACTGAACTTGATAATTACATCAAAAACAGCAAAGCTTATCTTAAAGGTGAGAAATCTAAGATTAATCTGCCTTTTGAAGGAATGAGTGGTCTTTTTAATGGTTCAAAAAAACTATATATTCATGTTGATGATGAAAAAGGCATTATCGATGCTGTCAATTTTTTAAAAAGAAATAGTCTAAAAAATATAGTAGTTGTTGGTGGACATCACGCTTATAAAGTTGCTGATTTATTAAAAGAAAATAATGTTTCCGTTTTATTAGAACATGTACAATCTCTTCCATCATTAGAAGATGAGGATTATGATTTACCATATAAAGCAGCTAAACTATTAGTTGATAAAGGAGTCTTAGTCGCTTTACAGACTAACTACATTGATACAGAACGTATAAACGCGCGTAATTTACCCTTTTATGCTGGCACTTGTGCTGCTTATGGTTTAGATAAAGAACAAGCCCTGCAATTAATTACCCTTAATCCTGCAAAAATATTAGGAATTGATGATAGATACGGATCTTTAGAAACAGGTAAAAGCGCTACCCTTTTTATTTCTGAAGGAGATGCTTTAGATATGCGTACCAATATTTTAACACATGCTTTTATTGATGGTAGAGAAATAAGTCTTGAGACACATCAAACGGAGCTTTGGAAACGATATTCAGAAAAATATAAAAATCAATAACCCTAAAAAAGCGAGCTAAATAGCTCGCTTTTTTATTTAAAACTAGTATTTAAAATCGCTATTTTTGTGGCCTTATGAGTAAACAAATTACCAGCATACAAAATCCATTCATAAAGCAACTGGTTCAGTTAAAAGACAAGTCGCGCGAGCGTAAGAAAACTGGTCTTTTTTTAATTGAAGGTGAACGTGAAATCTCCTTGGCGGTAAAAGGAAATTATGAGTTTGAAAAAGTTTTATTTCATCCCGAATTAATACCTGAGGTGCACATCAATAAATTAATAGATCAACACATTGAACTCATAGAAATATCAAAAACAGTATACGAAAAACTAGCACACAGAAATACTACTGAAGGTATTCTAGCTGTTGCAAAAAATAAAATACATTCAATCTCTAATTTAAAATTAAGTACTAAAAACCCATTAATTTTAGTAGCTGAAGCCCCTGAAAAACCAGGAAACATCGGAGCACTTTTAAGAACTGCTGATGCTGCAAATATTGATGCGGTTATTATCGCTAATCCGAAAACCGATTTGTATAACCCTAACATTATACGCTCTAGTGTTGGCTGTATATTTACCAATCAGGTTGCCACTGGAAGCACCAAGGAAATCATTGAATTTTTAAAAACTCATAACATCAATATCTATTGTGCTGCGTTGCACGCATCAGTTAATTATCAAACACAAGATTTCACTAAACCAACTGCTGTTATTGTTGGCACAGAAGCCACTGGATTAAGTGATGAATGGATAAATAATGCAACTCAAAATATCATGATTCCCATGCAAGGAGAAATAGATTCTCTGAATGTTTCGGTTGCGGCAGGAATTCTTATTTTTGAAGCAAAAAGACAACGAGATTTTCAATAACTCGTAATTACGAGAGAGGGACGACCGAAATATATTTTTTTAAATTAAAACGAACATTAAACTAATTACTACGACTTTTAAAAAAGTCGCGCAAAGACGAAAGATATCAAACATGACAGCAAATACCCTTTTTTATATTATCATAACCATTATCATCATCAATTTTATTGTTGATAAAATTTTAGATGCTTTAAACGCAAAACATTTTAATGATGCACTTCCTAAAGAATTAAAAGATGTTTATGATGAAACAGACTATAAAAAATCACAACACTATAAAGGCACAAAATATAAATTCGGACTTATAACCTCCACATTTTCGTTGCTATTAACATTAGGGTTTTTATTTTTTGATGGTTTTGAATTTGTAGACACTATTGCCAGAGGCTTCTCTGAAAACCCAATCCTTATTGCTTTAATTTTCTTTGGTATTATTATGATTGGCAGTGATATTATTAACACGCCATTCTCGTATTACAGCACCTTCGTGATAGAAGAAAAATTTGGGTTTAATAAAACAACTATTAAAACATTCATTCTTGACAAAATAAAAGGTTGGTTCATGATGGCTTTTATAGGCGGTGGTATTCTTGCACTTATCATTTGGTTCTACCAATCTACGGGTAACTATTTTTGGTTATATGCCTGGGGATTAGTCGCTGTATTTACTTTGTTTATGAATATGTTTTACTCGAAACTAATCGTGCCTCTATTTAACAAACAAACACCTTTAGAAGCTGGAAGCTTACGTGATAAAATTTCAGAATATGCCAAAACTGTTGGTTTTAAACTTGATAAAATTTTTGTAATTGATGGCTCAAAACGAAGTACTAAAGCCAATGCTTACTTTTCTGGTTTTGGCAGCGAAAAACGTGTGACGCTCTACGATACACTAATTAACGATTTAGACGAAGAAGAAATTGTTGCTGTTTTAGCACATGAAGTTGGTCATTATAAAAAAAAACATATTATTTTTAATTTGATAAGTTCTATTTTACTCACAGGTTTAACGCTTTATATTTTGTCATTATTTATTTCAAACCCGTTATTATCCAATGCCTTAGGCGTTGAAATATCCAGTTTTCATATTGGGTTAATAGCCTTTGGATTACTCTACTCACCTATTTCTGAAATCACAGGTTTAATTATGAATCTGTTTTCAAGAAAGTTTGAATATCAAGCCGATGACTATGCAAAGAACACCTATAAAGCTGAACCTTTAATTACATCGTTAAAGAAACTATCTAAAAATAGTTTGAGTAATTTAACACCACATCCCGCATATGTGTTTATGCACTATTCGCATCCGACATTGTTGGAACGTATCGTTAATTTAAGGAAGTAAGTTTCCCTTAATTCATCATTACTATTAATAAAATATGGATAACAAAGTAATCTCATGTATTAAAACGTCAAAAAATTAATTTTCTAAATTTTTTCTCCTTTAATAAAAACCGTTTCAATTTGATGATTTCCGAAAGCGTAAGGAATAAATCCGTATGAATTAATAGGTTTAGTTAGAATTAAATTAGCTTGCTTCCCTTTGGTAATGGAACCTACTTCGTCTTCTAATCCCATCGCGTAGGCACCGTTTATTGTGGCAGCATTAATAGCTTCTTCTGGTGTCATTTTCATTTTTACACAGGCGGCAGACACTACAAAATTCATATTTCCTGAAGGCGATGATCCTGGATTATAATCAGTCGCCAATGCCAAAGGTAAACCTGCATCAATGAGTTGTCTTGCTGGTGTATACGGAATTCCTAAAAAAAACGAACAACCCGGCAAGGCCACGGGCATAGTTTGCGTATTTTTAAGTGATTCTATGTCGCTTTCGCTTATTTCTTCCAGATGGTCAACCGATAGCGCATGATATTTCACGCCAGCTTGAACACCACCTATAGATGTGAATTGATTCACGTGTATTTTAGGAACCAAACCGTAGTCTTTTCCTGTTTGTAAAATACGTGCAGTGTCTTCAACTGAAAAATAACCTGTTTCACAAAAAACATCTACATAGTCTGCTAAATGGTCTTTGGCTACTAAAGGCATCATGTCATTTATCAGTAATTCTAAATAACCTGCCTTGTTGTTTTTATATTCGTTTGGAACAGCATGCGCACCTAAAAATGTCGCCTTAATTGGAATCGAGTAATTCTCTTTTAAACGCTTAATAACACGAAGCATTTTTAATTCGGATTCTACCGTTAATCCGTATCCCGATTTAATTTCTATAGCACCTGTTCCTAGCGAGATGACTTCCTCTAAACGTACTTTACTCCGTTGATACAAATCGTCTTCGGAAGTTTCTTGCAGTTTCTTAGCTGAATTTAAAATGCCGCCGCCTTTATTGGCGATTTCTTGATACGTTAATCCTTTTATTTTATCTACAAACTCGTTTTCTCTGTTTCCGGCGTACACAATATGCGTATGCGAATCACACCAAGTAGGCAACATCGATCTTCCACCTGCATCAATAATTTCTGAAAAACGATGGTTCGGACAATGATCCATTGTCCCAAAATCGGTAATCAATCCATTATCAACCACTAAAAAAGCATTTTTAATAGATGGAAGTATATTCATGTCTTTTCCAGACACAAAAGCAATGGGCTCTGTTCTAACCTGGATTAACTCCTTTATATTTTTAAATAGTGTTGCCATCAAAATAATTTCTTTAAAATGTCGTCTTCAACAAGATTAGGTAAAGTTACTTTTAAATTCGGAGTTCGTTCCATTTCACGTTTTATAGCGAATAAGGCTTTATCATTTCTAGCCCAACTTCTGCGAGCTATACCGTTATTCACATCAAAAAACAACATGCTTTTTAATCGTTCTTCCGCTTTTATAGTGCCATCTAGCAACATACCGAAACCACCATTAATCACTTCGCCCCAACCAACGCCGCCACCATTATGAATAGACACCCAAGTGGCGCCCCTAAAACTATCGCCTATAACATTATGTATAGCCATGTCTGCCGTGAATTTGCTGCCATCATAAATATTAGATGTTTCTCGGTAAGGAGAATCGGTACCGCTTACATCATGATGATCGCGTCCTAAAACTATGGGACCGATTTTGCCTTCTGCCACCGCATTGTTAAACGCTTCGGCTATTTTAGAACGCCCTTCGGCATCAGCATACAAAATACGCGCTTGTGAACCAACCACCATGTTGTTCTTTTTAGCATCTTTTATCCAAGTGATATTATCCTGCATTTGCAATTTTATTTCTTCAGGAGACTGTTCCATAATTTCCTGCAAAACGGTCGCTGCAATGGAATCCGTGACATCTAAATCTTCTGCCTTTCCAGACGTGCATACCCAACGGAATGGTCCGAAACCATAATCAAAACACATAGGTCCTAATATATCTTGTACATAAGATGGATACTTAAAATCGATATTGTTATCTGCCATCACATCGGCCCCAGCACGTGAAGCTTCTAACAAAAAGGCATTGCCATAATCGAAGAAATAGGTTCCCTTAGCAGTATGCCTATTAATAGCTGCGGCATGTCTTCGTAAGGATTCTTGAACTTTTTCTTTAAAAAAATTTGGCTCTTCACGAATTAAACGATTAGATTCTTCATAAGATATCCCAATAGGATAATAACCTCCTGTCCAAGGAATATGCAGGGATGTTTGATCGGAACCCACATGAATAAAAATATCTTCTTCATCGAAACGCTCCCAAATTTCCACCACATTTCCTATATAGGCTATCGAAACAACTTCATCAAATGCTTTAGCTTGTTTGACTCTTACAATTAAGTCATCCATTGAATTAATTAACACATCGACCCAACCCTGTTCGTGTCGTTTTGTAGCTGCTTTTACATTAACTTCAGCACAAATAGTAATACAACCGGCTATATTGCCGGCTTTTGGTTGTGCGCCACTCATACCTCCTAATCCGGAAGTTAAAAATATTTTACCTTTTGAGTTTTCTTCTTTTGGTAAAATTTTACGAAACGCATTCATCACGGTAATTGTGGTTCCGTGAACAATGCCTTGCGGACCAATATACATAAACGAACCTGCCGTCATTTGTCCGTACTGGGTGACTCCAAGTGCATTAAATTTTTCCCAGTCGTCTGGTTTTGAATAATTAGGAACCATCATACCATTAGTTACAATCACTCTAGGTGCATTTTTAGATGATGGAAATAAGCCCATCGGGTGACCAGAATACATATGCAAGGTTTGTTCCTCTGTCATATGTGCCAAATACTGCATGGTTAATACATACTGTGCCCAATTTTGAAAAACAGAGCCATTACCTCCATAGGTTATAAGCTCTTCTGGATGCTGAGCCACAGCTGGATTCAGGTTGTTTTGAATCATCAGCATGATAGCTGCAGCTTGAGCACATTTTGCAGGATATTCTGAAATAGGTCTAGCATACAAATCATAGTAAGGCTTGAAACGGTACATATAAATCCTACCAAAAGCCTTTAATTCTTCTGAAAATTCTTGAGCAAGTTCTTGATGCCATTCTTTAGGAAAATATCGCAACGCATTTCTAATAGCCAATTCTTTTTCTTCTATTGATAAAATGTCTTTTCGCTTTGGCGCTCTGTTTACTCCAGCCTCTAAAACACGCTTAAGTGGTAATTTTGTTGGAATTCCTTGTAATATATGTTCTTTAAATGTCATCATGAGATTCAATTATTTTACTAAAAAAACTTGATTTTTAACCATTGAGATTAACGCATTAATATCTTCTTTAAGAATACGATCCTCTTCTAATTTGGCTACCTTGCTTCTAATCAGTTTAAAGTTTGTTTCAATAATTTGTGAAAAAGTGTTTGGCCTTCTAAACTCCATAGCTTGTGCTGCGTACATGATTTCAATCGCTAATATTTTTTGAAGATTTCCAAGTATTTGGTTGAATTTACGACCAGAAATACTTCCCATAGACACATGATCTTCTTGTCCTAAAGAGGTGGGAATACTATCTGCTGATGGTGGGAAACACAAGGATTTATTTTCTGTTACCAAAGCTGCTGTTGTGTATTGCGGAATCATGAATCCGGAATTTAAGCCACCACTAGCTGTTAATAAACGTGGTAATCCAAATTTACCTTCAATAAGTAAATAACAACGTCTGTCAGAAATGTTGCCTAATTCTGAAGCTGCAATCGAACAATAATCTAAAGCCATAGCAAGCGGTTGCCCATGAAAATTTCCTCCGGAAATAGCTTCTGTTTCACTTAACACTATGGGATTGTCGGTAACTGAATTCAATTCAATTTCTGTCAATTCATTTAAATGATAATAGGCATTTCTTGAAGCGCCATGCACCTGCGGAATACAACGCATGGAATACGGATCCTGAACACGGGCGCAGTTTTCATGAGACTTAATATTTTTAGAATTTTTAAACAGCATACGCATACGCTCGGCAACTTCTAAATTCCCTTTAAACGGACGAATACTGTGCAATAATTCTTTAAAAGGTGACTCACTACCTTGATACCCTTCTAAACTCATCGCGCCTGCTACATCGGCTAAATCTAACAAATAAGCCATTTTATGTAACCCTGTTATGGCATGAGCTAATATAAATTGAGTTCCATTTATCAATGCCAAACCTTCTTTAGCTTGTAACTCTATCGGTTTTAAATGATGTTTTTTTAAAATTTCTTGTGCAGGAACAAAATCATTATCTACCCAAAATTCACCCTCTCCAATTAGTGGCAAAAATAGATGCGACAATGGCGCTAAATCTCCCGAAGCCCCAACAGATCCTTGCTCTGGGACAACGGGCAACAAATCATGCTCTATAAAATAAACAATACGCTCTATAACCTCTAATCGAATGCCTGAAAATCCCCGACTTAAGGCGTGCACCTTACAAATCATCATTATTTTTGACAACTCTCTATCAATAGGCCCACCTACTCCAACTGCATGAGTAATTAATAAATTTCTTTGGAGTTTGCTGGTTTGTTCTGGTGAAATTTTAACATCACATAAAGGACCAAACCCCGTATTAATACCATATATAGCCTTGCTTGAAGCCGCCATGACTTCTACCTTTTTTCTGCAATCATGTATTTTTGATATGGCATAATCAGATAAAGAAGCGTTTAATGTGCCTTTAGCAATAGCCATGACTTTATCTACCGTCAGTTTGTCAATTCCGTATACGAACATTTTTATATAATAAGTTTAGTATTTAATCTAAATATTACAAAATTATCGATATTTTTGATACCTAATAAGACTAATTTACAAAACTATTAATAACCATGAGTTATCAAATAGAATTGAGGCATATCAGATATTTTTTAGCAGTTGCAGAGCTTTTGCACTTTAGAAAAGCTGCCGAAAAACTTTTTATATCGCAACCAGGACTTAGTAGACAAATTAAAGAAATGGAAGACAATATAGGTATTAAGTTGTTTGATAGACATAATAGACAAGTTAAATTAACGCATACCGGATTATATTTAAAAGAGGAGTTATCAAAAAACTTAAAAAGTTTAGACGCTATATTGCATCATGCTAAATTACTTGAAGATGGCAAGGACGGTAAACTTAACTTTGGTTATGTGGGTTCAGCCATGCAAAAAATTATTCCAGAATTATTATTAAAATTCACAGAAGACCACCCCAATATTTTGTTTAGTTTAAAAGAAATGGATAACGGTAAACAAATTGAAGGATTGCTGTCTCAACATATAGATATTGGATTTGTAAGACTTGAAAGAATCCCAAGAGGTTTAGAAAGCCATCCTGTTTTAAAAGAGCCTTTTTGCTTGGTGTTGCCAAAACATCATACCATTGATGCTTCAAACTTTAAAAATCTATCACAATTTAAAGAAGAACATTTTATCTTATTTGATCCAGAATACAGCGCATCCTATTATAAAAAAGTCATGGAGATTTTTGATGCTAGTGGTTTTAGTCCTATCGTCTCACACAATACGATACACGCTGGTTCTATTTATAAATTAGTAGAGAATAATTTTGGTGTTTCTATTGTTCCACAGTCCCTAATAAACGAAAATAATTCAAAAACAAAATTTATTGAACTCCATAAAATTAAACAAAGAACTACCCTGTCGGCCATTTGGAATAAAGATAATAGAAACCCTATTTTAAAAAATATATTATCACTTATTCGCAAGGAAAATATAATATAGTTTGAATGACAAATAAAAGACTATCTTTGCCGCTTGAAATCCGATAACGGATTTAAATTCCTCAGAGTGAGGATGTGTTGCAAGAAGTTTAGGTTTAAGTATGTCGATTCCCTTCTTATGTAACACTACGTAACATAATCGAATACTTATAGAAAGAATGAACACATTCCAAGATTTAGGTCTTAATGAAGACTTATTACAAGCCATTACAGATTTAGGCTTTACTACACCAAGTGAAGTACAGGACAAAGCCATCCCTATTTTATTAAATAATGAAACCGATTTGGTAGCCTTAGCACAAACAGGAACAGGTAAAACAGCTGCTTTTGGCTTCCCAATGCTTCAAAAAATTGATATTAACAGCAGAACTACTCAAGGCTTAATTTTATCTCCTACACGAGAACTATGCTTGCAGATTACCAACGAAATGAAACTATATGGTAAATATTGTAAGGGGCTTAACGTCGTTGCTGTTTACGGTGGTTCAAGCATTACAGATCAGGCTAGAGATATTAAAAAAGGGGCTCAGATTATTGTGGCAACACCCGGTCGTATAAAAGATATGATTAGCAGACGTTTAGTTGATATTTCTAAAATTGAATATGCCGTTTTAGATGAAGCTGACGAAATGCTAAATATGGGGTTTTATGAAGATATTACCGATATTCTATCAAATACGCCCGAAGATAAATGTACCTGGTTATTTAGTGCCACGATGCCTAAAGAGGTATCGGTGATTGCGAAAAAATTCATGGATAATCCGCATGAAATTACGGTAGGTAATAAAAATGAAAGTACCAGTCAAGTGTCTCATGAATATTATTTAGTAAACGCAAGAGACCGATACAATGCTTTAAAACGTTTAGCCGATGCTAATCCTGATATATTTTCAGTAGTATTTTGTAGAACAAAACGTGATACCCAAAAAGTAGCCGAACAACTTATTGAAGATGGTTATAATGCTGGTGCATTACACGGAGATTTAAGTCAGAACCAACGCGATTTGGTTATGGGTTCATTTAGAAAAAAACAAATTCAAATGTTAGTAGCAACTGATGTTGCTGCACGTGGAATTGATGTTGACGATATTACCCACGTTATAAACTACCAATTGCCGGACGAACCTGAAATTTATACGCATCGATCTGGAAGAACGGGACGTGCAGGTAAAACGGGAATCTCAATGGTTATTGTTTCTAAAAGTGAGGTACGTAAAATAAAAAGCATCGAGCGCATCATTAAAAAAGAATTCGTTAAAAAAGAAATTCCTAACGGAATGGAAATTTGCGAAGTTCAATTAATGTCGCTTGCCAATAAAATTCATAATACTGAGATAAATCATGAAATTGATAAATATCTTACTAATATTAATGAGATGTTTAAAGATGCTTCAAAAGATGAACTTATTAAAAAATTCTTTTCAGTAGAGTTTACTCGTTTCTATAATTACTATCAAAAATCTAAAAACTTAAATATTTCTGAAAGTTCAAGTGACCGAGATAGCGATGGTGGACGTGATTACAGAGGCGGAAAATCTGATTCTACACGTTATTTTATTAATGTAGGTAGTAAAGATGGTTTTGATTGGATGAAGTTAAAAGACTTCTTAAAAGAACAGTTAGAACTTGGCAGAGATGATGTTTTTAAAGTTGAAACTAAAGAAAGTTTCTCCTTTTTCAATACTGAAAACGAATTAAAAGAAAAAGTTTTAGCCTATTTTACAGACTTTAAACATGAAGGCCGTTTTGTAAATGTTGAAGTTTCTGAAAACCGAGGTGGTGGAAAACGCGGTGGCAGAAGAAATGATGACAGAAAAAGTGGTGACAGACGTTCTAAACCAAGAAGTGATAGAAGAAGTTCAGGCACAGATTCTGAAAACCGAAGTAGCAGAAGACGCTCTGAAGGAACATCAAAACCAAGACGTTCTGGTGACTCAGATTCTAAATCATCAAAAATTAGCTTTGATAGACCGCGACGTTCAAGGCGATAAAATTTAAACCTCTTTGCTTATATCAAAGAGGTTTGTTAATTTTAAGTCAAAAATATTGCAATGGTATAAAACTTGGTATATTGTTTACTATTTTTATACCTAATTAAAAATTTTAATGAAAAAGTATCTCATCCTATTTACGTGTGTTTTAACAACAGCATACTGTTTTGCCCAGGAAAGCACAACCGTAAAAGGAGTCGTTATAAATAGTGCTGATGACAAACCTCTAGAGAGTGTTAATATCGTTAACTTAAATCAAGTTATAGGAACATCAACCAATGCAAATGGTGAATTTGAAATCAATGCCAAACCTAATGATACCTTACATTTTTCATATTTAGGATTTAAATCAATTAAAGTAAGAGTCACCAATGATTGGATTAAATTTGGCAGCTCTAAAATAGCGTTAACAGAACTTGCTTTAGCACTTGAAGAAGTGGTTATAAACCAGTTAAAGCTTACTGGCTATTTAGAAGTTGATATTAAACAAGTTCCTGTAAACAACAATTATCGTTACAGTATTTCCGGTTTACCAAGTACAGGCTATGAAGCTAGTTCTCCATCAGCTATAACCAAAGTAATAGGCGCTATATTTAACCCGGCAGATTTTTTAAACAGAATGTTTGGAAAAAAACCTAATGAGTTAAGAAAACTCAAAAAAATGAAACAAGATGATGAAATTAGAAACATTCTTGCTTCTAGGTTTGACAGAGAAATGCTAACTGCTTTACTACAAGTAGACCGTGTAGATTTAGATGAAATTGTGAGTCAATGCAACTATTCAAAAGGATTTATCCAAACAGCAAATGATTTACAGATTTTAGATGCTATTAGTGAATGTTACGAAGAATATAAGTTATTAAGCAGAGGAAGAACAAATAGATTATAAATAAAGTTTAAAAGGTTTTTACGCCTTTTCTAATATCATTTTTAAGTTGTTTAACCCTTCTTCAAAATCCTCTACAACCGCTTTTTCGATATTATAAAATAACATAAAAACATTAACGGGAAATTTATTTTCACCATAGAAACCACAAGTCACTTTTGTTTGCATTTTACCTAAATCTTCAATGATTGTGCAGGAATTTGAAATAGATTTCCAAGGTTTATAAAATCGTAAAGCAACCTCTATCCTTTTATTTTCAATAATATTAGTTATTTCTTGTTCACCAATACCAACATCACTATTCCCCTCCCATCTTGCTATAAAACCAACCTCTCCATCTATTCCAAAATATTCTTGCTTCATATCAGAATCTTTTTTCTTCCAAGGTGACCAATGATCTTGATTTTTTATAAACTTTAAATATTTAAAAACCCCTGTATGTGGTTTATGAATAATAATACTTCTTTTGATCTCATAGCTCTTTGGTGCCAAAAAATAAATAATAACGAATGCAGCAACAATGAGCAAAGAGATTATAAAAAAAATCATGAATTGGTTCTTTTTAGTTAGAAACTAAAATAAAAAAAATAACAATTTAAAACTAATTCAAAAGTTCGTTTAATTGATTATTTTTATGAGTGATAGTTTCTTGGAAAGATGTCATATAAAAATCCTTAAATGAAGCATATAGTTGTACTTACAGGCGCAGGAATGAGCGCAGAAAGTGGTCTTAAAACATTTAGAGATTCGGATGGTTTGTGGGAGGGACATGATGTTAGTGAAGTTGCCACTCCAGAAGGTTTTAATAAAAACCCTGAGCTAGTTTTAGAATTTTACAATCAAAGGAGAAGACAATTATTAGAGGTTACACCCAATTCTGGTCATATTGATTTGGCTCAACTTGAAACTGATTTTAAAGTATCGATCATTACGCAAAACGTTGATGATTTACATGAGCGTGCTGGAAGCAACGACATTATTCATTTACATGGTGAATTGTTAAAAGTGAGAAGCACGTTTGATGAAGTAGATATTAAACCTTGGAAAACCGATTTGGTTTTGGGAGACACCTGCAAAAGAGGCTATCAATTACGCCCACATATTGTATGGTTTGGCGAAGCCGTTCCTATGATTGAAAAAGCTATTGATGTTTGTATGACTGCCGATATTTTAGTAATAATTGGAACATCGATGCAAGTGTATCCTGCAGCTAGTTTGATTCATTATACACCTGAAAATATACCAACTTATTTTATCGATCCAAAGCCAGCCGTAGAATCCAAGCAAAACCTAAGTATTATTTCTGAAAGTGCTACAAAAGGCGTTAAAAAATTTATTGAACTTGTTAAAACATTATGAGGCATTTTTAAATCCTTTTGGAAATGGCCTATAGTTATAATAGTGCAACACTTCTTCAATTGCTAATTTTAAAGCCTCGTTAATTGGCAGAATGGCATTACCGAGACGAAAATCAATCTGATTAAGATTCATATAATAATCTGAAAAAATGGGCACAGATAAACCTTTATCGATAGCTTCTTCTGCACTTTTAAAACCTTCACTTTGTCCTTCTTTAATAATTTTACAGGTGGCGAGTCTTAGTTTTCCATATTTATCTCTGCTTGCTGCATATCCAAAAAGCCTGCAAATAAGGCCACGATATTTATAATTACCACAACTTCCACTATGACTATCCAATAAAGAAAGTGGCTGATATAAATAGCACGTAGAACTAGAGTACTCTTTTAATTCCATAAGTGTCTTTTGACCTAACCCGTTTAAAAAAAGATAAAAAGCCCAAGGCAGAAATTCCAATGGAGAGGCTTCAATATCAGGTTTTGTACAACATCTTCCGCAGTCAGCTATACAATGCAAATTAGTTTGAGATTGAAATTGAGAAATCTCACAATCGAGTCGATCAAACAAATGTTCAATACGTCTCACTTTAGATTCAATGGACATTAGTATCTAAAGCAGAGAATAAAAAAAAGTGTATTCATACAGCATGAAATTTTAGTAAAAGTAATCTATTTAAACACATGTTTCATATTAGAGTCATTATTTTACGAATGCCCTATCAACGTTTAAATTAATGAATCTTAAAAGTCGATTTCATTATTAAAAATTCAATAAAACGGTATTCGATTACTATTATCTGTTTTAATTACGTATATATTAAATTAAATTCTTCAAATAGCATCGTTATCTCTTTTTAATCATTTAATTTTAATTCCGACGAAAGAATAGGTTTATTTATCTTAAATTTTTGAAATTTATGTTGTTACGTGTTGGTTGTGAATTAACGTTTGATATTGAAGTACCAACCCCATTTATTTTAATGTTGCGCCCTCGTAGTGGTGCTCAACAATGGGTAGAGCGCGATGAATATAAAATTATTCCAAACGTTCCTATTTTTGAATATGCAGATGATTATGGAAACCTTTGCCAAAGGCTTGTAGCGCCGCCAGGACTCTTTTCATTGCATACTACAGCCGACGTAAAAACTGATGACTATGTGAATGTAAATCACGGAGCACCATTTATAGAAATACAACATTTACCAAACACTGTTTTAAGTTACTTATTACCCAGTAGATATTGTGAATCAGATCGCTTTAATGATATGGCAAACAGTATTACAACCAACCAGTTATCAGGTTATAACCAAGTCGCTGCTATTGAAACATGGCTTCGGGACACCATACGTTTTATTCCAGGAAGTAGCGATTTTCCTATTTCTGCGATAGAGGTTAATAATAAACAAATGGGAGTTTGCAGAGATTTAGCCCACTTGGGCATTGCATTATGTAGGAGTTTAAGCATTCCAGCACGTTTGGTTGTTGGGTATTTATACAATTTAAACCCCATGGATATGCATGCTTGGTTTGAAGCTTATGTTGGTGGAAGCTGGTATACCTTTGATGCTACTCAAACAGGACCAAAAGGAGGCTATGTTGCTATTGGCTATGGACATGATGCAGCCGATGTCGCTGTTTTTAACCAATTTGGTCCTGCGGTTCATCCTATAAATCAAATAGTGAGTGTGAAACGGATAGAGGAATAATATTTTTGAAATATTATTTTTTTGGGAATACTTTAAGTTTACTGCATTGATTGTTTTAATTATCTGTGTTGTGAGCTAAACGAAATTAGGTGATTTTTTATCTAAACTAAAATCGATAAATTTTACTTCTTTAAATCTATCTGTTTTAAATTTTCAATACGGTTTCTCACTAAGAAATCATCAATTGTTTCAAAATGTTCTATAACGCGATGGTCTTTAAACTCAAATACTTTTTGAGATAATCCTTGAAGGAAATCACGATCATGCGATACCAAAATCAAAGTCCCATCGAAGGCTTTTAGAGCTTCTTTCAACACATCTTTCGACTTTAAATCTAAATGGTTTGTAGGTTCATCAAGAATTAATAAATTAACAGGTTCCAAAAGCAGTTTTACCATCGCTAATCGTGTTTTTTCTCCACCAGACAGTATACTTACTTTTTTATCGATGTCATCACCTTTAAACATAAAACCGCCTAAAATCGATTTTATTTGAGTTCGAATGTCGCCTTCGGCTACCTCATCGACCGTTTGAAAAATAGTCAAGCTTTCATCTAATAATGATACTTGATTTTGAGCAAAATAACCAACTTTAACATTATGCCCTAAACTACATTTTCCTTCAAAATCGATTTCTCCCATAATCGCTTTTATCATGGTTGATTTTCCTTCGCCATTTCTTCCAACAAACGATACTTTTTCTCCTCTAGAAATAGACATATTAGCATTTTTAAACACCACATGTTCTTCGTAAGATTTTGATAAATCTTTAACCGTTACCGGATAATCACCTGCACGTGGTGCTGGAGGAAAGCGTAACTTTAAAGCCGACGTATCAATCTCATCTATTTCAATAATCTGTATTTTTTCGAGCATACGTTCTCTGGAATTTACTTGATTAGTTTTAGAATACGTTCCCTTAAAACGTTCAATAAACGCCATATTATCTGTAATGTATTTTTGCTGCTCATTATAGGCTTTCACTTGATGGATTCTCCTGTCTTCACGCAATTGTAAGTAATGCGAATAATTCGCTTTATAGTCATAAATACGTCCCATAGTGACTTCTATGGTTCTGTTGGTAATGTTATCAATAAACGCTTTATCATGTGAAATAACCATAACAGCATTCGCCTTATTAATTAAAAAATCTTCTAACCAGATAACAGATTCTATGTCGATGTGGTTGGTCGGCTCATCTAATAAAATTAAATCGGGTTTTTGTAATAAGATTTTCCCTAGTTCGATTCGCATTCTATAACCACCGCTAAATTCACTCGTCAATCTCGTAAAATCATCGCGTTTAAAACCTAAACCAATTAACGCTTTTTCAACTTCAGCATCGTAATTAATATCTTCGAGCGCATAATATTTTTCGCCTAAATCTGAAACTTTAGTAATTATGTTCATGTAGTCGTCAGACTCATAATCGGTTCTGGTTTCCAGTTCCTTATTAAGTCGGTCCATTTCATCACGCATTTTAAAAATATGCGTAAAGGCTTTAGAGGCTTCTTCAAAAACGGTACAACTATCTTCTGTTAGTAAATGTTGTGGTAAATACGCGATAACAGCATCTATAGGAAAACGAACATGACCTCTAGAAGCTTTTTGTTTACCGGCAATAATTTTCATCATAGTCGATTTTCCAGCACCATTTTTACCCATTAATGCTATTTTATCGTTTTCATTTATAGTATAAGACACATCACTAAATAAGAAACTACCACCAAATTCTACTGTTAAAGACTCAACTGAAATCATTGTATTTTTTTAAGGCGCAAAGCTATAAAAAAGCGCGTGGTAAAAAGAAATAATCTATTTATAAAAACAGTTCTCACAGATTACATTAAAAAGAGTATATTCGCGCCTTGTAAAAAAATGACCCTATGAAGCGCATCAGTGAATACAAGAAACTTTTTAATGTTGAAAAAGACATTAATCTGAAAGAACTAAAAACGGCCTACAGAAATTTGGTAAAGGAATGGCATCCTGACAAATTTCAACAAGGTGATGCGTTAGCTATTGAAGCAGAACTTAAAAGCCGACAAATTATTGATGGGTATCATTTTTTAGTAAGCATTGCTCCAGAAACAAAGGCTGCAAATTTAGACGCTTTTAATGAGACGATTAATAGCCCAATTATCGATTGGCAACATAAAGGTATGCTTTTAGAAGTAACCTTTTTAGATAGTAATACCTACGAATTTTTTGGTGTGAATAGAGCCTTGTATATTAAACTTTGTCAATCTGATAAACTAAATCGCTTTGCAAAACGTAATATTTTCAATACGTACACGTATAGAAAAATTAAAAAGAGCGAAGTTGAAGCTTAATTAGTTTTTGAGTTCTTAGCCTCTATCCATTTACTCATATATTTTGTGCTCTGCGTAGTTTGATGTTGAAGCATTTGCCCTGTAAAATTATCTAACCTATGAACATATAGGCCATTTTGTATAGAAGTTAATTTATACATAAAATCTGAAACGAAAAGATGTTTATCAAAACGTGCATTCATCACTATAAAACCATTTTTTTGTTTTCCATTCCAGAAAATTTTATCAGTATAAAGCTCAATGGCTTTATTGGCAAATTCCTGAGCATCATCTGCTATAAACCCATTAGGCTCAAAACTACCAAACATACCTTCGGCCGCAATGGAAGTCATAACACAAGGGGTGCCATTTATCATGGCATCAATAAGCTTTCCTTTTAATCCTGCCCCGAATCGCAAAGGGACTAAACACACTTTTGCTTTTTGCATAACAAGATTAACATCATCAATATACCCTTTGATTATAAAACCTTCTTTTTCGCTATGAAGTTGATTCACCTTTTCAGATACATAAGCACCATAAATATGTATCTGAATTTTTGGAAGTTTTTTTCTAATTAATGGCCATATCGTATTTTTTAAAAATAGAATAGCGTCATAATTTGGAGCGTGAAGAAAATTACCAATTGAAACAAAGTGTTCTCTTTCTTTAATCTTGGGTAGTCTTTTTTTAATTTCTAGAGAAACTGGTTCTGTTAAAAAAGGTAAATAGTATAATAAGTGGTCACTTACTTTAAACTGATGTCTCAAAATTCCTATTTCTTCTTCTGAAATAATAAGACTCAAATCACATCTATAAATACTAGCAATTTCACGTTTTGAAATATCATTAAACAAATAGGACTTATCGAACACGGATCCGTCTTTAAGAGCATTTCCTCTTCCTTTTCTTAAACAATGTAAATCTTCAGTATCTAAAATTTTTAATGCATTTGGACATTTTTCTGTAACTCTCCATCCAAATTGTTCTTCCACCATAAAACGGTCAAATACGACAATATCAGGGTTTAACTGACTTACAAATTCATCAAAACTAGGATTATTCAATTCGATAGCAACTTGGTCAATATTTAGACGACTTAGATCAAAGGCATTATCTCTTTTTGCACAAGCACTCGCAAAGGTGATTTTATAATCAAATGACTGAAAAATTTCTATTAATTGCATCATTCGGCTTCCGGCAGCCGAACTTTTAGGTTCAGGCCAAACAAAACCAATAATTAATACATTTTTAATCATAGAAATTTTTGAAACTTATAATCACAAAGTTGATGGGTTTATTCAGGTTTGGGTTCTAAACTATAGATCATTCTAACTTGTTTTGCCCAATCTACTATAGCTTTAATCTGGTCGTCGGAAAGCTTAGCCTCTTGATGCACTAAAATATAGGATTCTAAAGGCATTTCTTTTTCTTCTACCATTTCAATTAACTCCTCCATTTTATTATCCTTTCGTTTGGTAGAATTCCCAACCCAATTTGAAAAATTAAAATGTTTCTTTCCATCATTCACATGTTCTGCTAACCAATAATTTACTGGCGTTATTTTGTTATACCAAGGATATCTTGTAACATCACTATGACAATCATAACAACTCTCTTTTAAAATAGCTTTAACAGTCTCTGGAGGATTAGTTTCATCTAAAAATGGTTGAACAGAAGCCAAATCGCCTTGGTTTTTTTCTGGACCAAAAAATTGAGCAATTACAAATAAGACTAATAAGATTAAAAGGATTTTTTTTACTATTTTCATTTTGGGTAATCTTAAAGGTCTAATTTACGGAATTATTTAATGACATTAGAAGAATTATATGGGGAGTTAAGCTTTGTTAATGCTACGCGTGAGAACAGACTAAAAAATGCCAAAATAGTATTGAATGATATGAGTTTATTACCAAAGCTCTTCTCAATTTTATTTATGACAGACGATAAAGTTTCTTGTAAAGCAGCCTGGGTTTTTGAATATGTTTGTGCTGAAAACATCTATGTAATCATACCTTATTTAGAAGAATTTACTAGCAATATTAAGGAAGTCCATTTAGACTCAGCTGTTAGACCGATTGCCAAAATTTGTGAGTTTATAGCTAAAGCTTATGATTCAAAAGGACATAACCCCTTTAAAACTATGCTTTCAGCAAAACATAAAGAACGTATTATAGAATGTTGTTTTGATTGGATGATTAATGATGAAAAGGTTGCTGTAAAAGCTTATTCCATGAATACCTTATTTCTATTAGGCAAAGATTCTCGATGGGTTCACCAAGAACTTGTTCAAATATTAGAGCGTGATTACCAACAACAAAGTGCAGGATTTCAAGCTAGAGCGAGGCATGTTTTAAAAAAAATAAAAGTAAAAATATAAAAGACTCGAATTTATAGCTTCATCACCTTTTGTAACTGTTCTTCTGAAATAATTAATAATTTATTTTTAACGATTCTCGAAGTTAATATTTTCCAATTATTATCTTGTTCAAAAATTTCTTTAAGAATAGAATGCGCCTTTTCAAAATCTTTATTATTTAATAAATTAATAGCGTACCAGAATTTCATTTCTAAATTATCTGGAAATAAATTCTGAGCTTTTAAGTATAAATTTTCAGCCTTTTTAGTATCCCCAGCTTCCATGGCTAAATCTCCATTATTCATGAAATTATATGCTTTATGTACTTTTACCAATCGCTCTAATTCTTGAATAGGATCCGGATTATCTTCCACTCTTAAATCCATCACAATATCTTCCCAAGAATTTCCTGTTGCCTCACCTTTAACAATTAAAATAGCTGCCGATTGACTTCCTCTAATATCACCTTTCTCATTTTGCGCCGCTTTTAACCCCGCTATAATCCGATCGCTAAAATCGCCCTTATAAGTTTCAAAAGCAGTCGCCATAGCGTCCCAAACAGTATTATTTAGCATCATATTTGCTTGCACTGAAAAGTTTTTACCTTGTGTATGTCCTGCGGCTTCTATACAAGAACTACCCGTGTGCGTTGCGACCTCTCCTTTAGTGTTTAAAAAAGCTACTTGCCGAAACATTTCACCACTATCATTAGCTAATAAAGCATCTAACGCCTGTTGTGGAGATAAACCTTGCTCCATCAAAACCAACCCTTTTTGTCCATAACTTGGATTTACAAATGATTGGGTTGCCACTACACCTACTCCAGCCTTCCCATAAGTAACAACACTGCCTACACTAAACCAATGTGATTGCACGGCTACACCAATATTACCAGTAACGGAGTCTCTTGCAACGATAGAATAGGTATGTGCCAATGGTTCAGAAGTTTTGTAGACTTGAGAAAATGATAATTGAAAAAATAATACTATTAAAAGGGCTTGAAAAAATCTCATAGTTAAATATTTATTGACTAATATAAGTATTTCGAATAACAAATTAACGATTGAAAAAATCATAAATAGTAATTCGGTAATCGACATACAAATACTTATCTTTGGCAATTCTTAAAAAACATAAGGTCAAATGTCACTATCAGAACTTAATGCCATCTCCCCGATTGATGGAAGATACAGAAGTAAAGTAAAGGAGTTAGCCCCCTATTTTTCTGAAGAAGCACTTATTAAATATCGTGTTTTAGTTGAAATTGAATATTTCATTGCGCTATGTAAAATTCCGTTACCTCAACTATCAACCGTATCAAAAGATGTTTTCAAAAATTTAAGAGCTATTTATCAAGATTTTACTTCTGATGATGCTTTGGCTATTAAAAAAATTGAGAGTATAACCAATCATGACGTTAAAGCTGTTGAATACTTTATTAAAGAACAATTTGATGCATTAGGTTTGTCTCAGTATAAAGAATTTATTCATTTTGGATTAACGTCTCAAGATATTAATAATACAGCAATTCCCTTAAGTATTAAAGAAGCTGTTGAGACGATTTATATCTCAGAATACAATATTATTTATAATAAATTAAAAGAATTGGCTATAGATTGGGCAAACGTTTCTATGCTGGCAAGAACACATGGCCAACCGGCTTCTCCAACCCGTTTGGGTAAAGAAATTGAGGTTTTTGTGATTCGCCTTGAACAACAATTTTCTTCATTAAAAAACATACCCAATGCTGCTAAATTTGGTGGAGCGACTGGTAATTATAATGCGCATCACGTTGCGTACCCAAACATTGACTGGAAAGCTTTTGGTACTAAATTTTTGAACGAAACATTAGGGTTACACCATTCATACCCAACAACTCAGATAGAGCATTATGATCATATGGCAGCTTTATTTGATAATTTAAAACGTATCAATACCATTTTAATAGATTTGAATCGTGATATATGGACCTATGTCTCTATGGAATACTTTAAACAACTTATAAAAGCTGGTGAAGTAGGAAGTTCTGCGATGCCACATAAAGTAAACCCCATTGATTTTGAAAATAGTGAAGGAAATTTAGGAATAGCGAATGCAATTTTTGAGCATTTATCTGGAAAACTTCCTGTTTCGAGATTACAACGTGACTTAACTGATAGTACTGTTTTACGGAATATTGGCGTGCCTTTTGGACATACTTTGATTGGTTTTAAATCTACATTAAAAGGACTAAGTAAATTATTGCTTAATGAGGCTAAGTTTGCTGAAGATTTAGAACAAAACTGGGCAGTTGTTGCAGAAGCTATTCAAACCATTTTAAGACGAGAAGGATATCCAAATCCTTATGAAGCCTTAAAAGGTTTAACCAGAACCAATGAAAAAATAAATCAATCATCAATTTCTAATTTTATTAGCACTTTAGATGTAAGTGATACAATAAAAGAAGAATTAAATCGTATAACACCTAGTAATTATACAGGTATTTAATTTATGCTGACCGACAAACAATCTTTAATACTGTGTGGATTATTAGGCCTTGGAATTTTTGTATGTGGTATTCTTGAGATACTTGATAACTTTATAACTAAAACAATTCTTACCATCATCTTTTTAGTCATTGTTACTAATTTAATAGTTTCAAATTCTAGAAAAAAGGAAGAAAAAGAATAGAATTTATTGAATAAAAAACGGCTTGCAATTTTGCAAGCCATTTTTTATTATTTAAAATATAGTCTATTCTTTAAAGAAACCCATAATTCCATCTAGTTGAGATTCATCAAAATTAGAATTTTTCATAGCATCTGCTAGGGTCATCATTTTCTCTGGACTCATATTATCTCCTAAAATACGGACTATTCCAAAACCCATCTCTTTTGAACTTGCAAATACTATAAATTCATCAGATTCATCACCATCGCCTAAATACTTAACTATAATTTTAGCACTTTTATCATTAAACTCAATTAAGTCACTATACTTTTTGTTTTTAAGAATAGTTTTAACTTTTTCTAATTCTGTATTAAATTCAGCTAAGTTAGAATCATCATATTTATAGGCTAACAAATTCAATCGTTTCACAGAGCTATAAGCTTCCTTTTGTTCTTCTGTCAATTTTGTTTCATCTAATTTAATTATTGAAACTGGTAAATCTACAGAAGTAAAATTTGTAGATTCTTGATTATCTACATAGTATCGTTGTAAACTAACTCCATTATTACAGCTCACTAAAAGTAGAGCTGTAATAAGGGTTAATAATATATATTTAATTGCTATTTGCATGTTTTTTTGATTGATTAGTTCCAATTAATTATATCTTCTTTTTTTCTAAGTGTTGACCACCAGGAATATTCATTTTCTCAGTAAGCTTAGAAATTTCATTTAAGTTGATATCTCCTGTTAAAGACATTACTACTGTTTCTATTTTTCTTTGTTCTCCATTAATTTCAACACTTTGTCCTTTCATAGCTTTATCAATGCCATTTACGTAAATTAAAAGTTCTTTAACATGATCAGAATCCTTTCCTTCTTTTACATAAAATTTCACTTCAGAACCGTCATCTCTTACTTCCATTAATTCTTCTAAAGAACTTGAGCGAGATTTCACCCATGTAGAAATGTCTGCTGAAATAGTCTTGTTATCTGTCACAAGGGTTTTAAAACTTGTTATACTGTTTACCATATCCATAAATGCCTTTGCTTCTGGATCTTCTACATTAATACCCATTTTTGCTATCATTTGAAACATTTTAGGCTTAATAGATACATAAGTTACATCTGAATTATCACTATACTTCTCAAAAACATTTTGAGCTGATGATATAGCTGGCATTAACATAATTGCCATTACGATTACTAATAATTTATTTTTCATGGTTTTAGATTTTATTTTATTTAAAGTTTTCATTGTTATTATTGATTTACTGGTTTAAAAATTAAATTTTTTGAATTCTCAAATTCGTTAAGGTACCCTAATGTTGAAGTTCCTTTGTTCATTTCATTTAAGTAACTTATTGTAGAAGTTCCTTTATTAAATTTATTTGATATCATGGCTAACGATTTTACAACTTCGTTATATGCCAGTTCTGGGTCATCATAAGTTCCTAAATCATTCTGATTGTATGACTTAAAATAAAACCCAATCATAAGAACTGCTACTGCTGCGACCGATATCCATTTATAGTTAAATACTCTTTTAGTTTTTAATGGAACGTCTTTAGTAAATTGTTCTTTCTGATTTCCCAAAAAATACGCAAACATAGGTTTATATATTTCTAAATGTGGCGCTACAGTTTCTTGCGAAAAATAGTTTTTTAACTGTTGCTCTTCTTTTAGAGTTGTTTCTCCGTTCTCGTACTTTTCAAGTAACTTTTCTATATTAGTTAATACCATAACTGTGTGTATTAGTTAATTTCTCTCTTATTGTTTTTCTTGCTCTAGATAAGGCTACTCTAACTGCTGTATTATTCATATCCAGCATTTCACATATCTCATCTAATTCATACTGTTCTATATCTCTTAATTGAATTACCATTTTTTGTTGTTCTGGCAAATCTTCAATTATTCTTCCTACCCAATCTAAACTATCTTGAGCCTCTACTTGTTTTTGCAAAGACGTATTATTGTCTTGATAGTTACTGTGTACTATTTTTAAATTTTGCGCTTGCTTAGATTTTAATTTGTCTAAACAAAAATTTTTTGTCATTGTCATAGAAAAAGCCTCTACATTTTTATAAGCTTCAAACTTCGACTTATTATTCCAAAGCTTTATAAGAACTTCTTGAGTAGCATCTTCGGCTTCTTCTGTTGATACCAGCAATCGTTTTGCTAAACGAAACACTTTATCTTTAAAAGGCATGACAATATCTAAAAATTCTGTCTGCGTCATTTTACTTCTACTTTGGTTGTGGTTAGTTTAAAAAGCTCTATTAGGGCGTTTGATATTACGACGAACCATAATCGAATTTGTTACATTTTTTTTTAAATAATAAAATAATGTAAGTAAATTTAGAGTTTTAAAGACTAAAGGTTATAAAAAAATTGCAATGAAAAATTTAAAAGCCCTATACATTGTATTGGTGGCGTCCATTCTTCTTACAAGTTGTTTTGAAGATAATGATGACAATACAATTTCTACCCGAGACATCAATGATTTTGTTTGGAAAGGAATGAATTCTTGGTACAATTGGCAATCTCTTGTTTCAGATTTATCAGATTCAAAAGATGATATATCTTCGGAATACGCTTCTTATTTAAATCAATTTAATGATCCAGAGGATTTATTTAATAGCTTAAAATATCAAACAAATATTGTGGATAGGTTTTCTTGGTTTATTGAAGATTATATAATACAAGAGCAAGCGTTTCAAGGTATATCATTATCATTTGGTATGCGTTTTGATGCCGTTAAAATAAATGATATGGGAGATATCATTATTTATGTTAGGTATGTTGCAGATGATTCCCCAGCCAGTATTGCCAATATAAAAAGAGGAGATATTATTTATGCTCTAGACGGAATTCAATTAAATACTACAAATTTTAGCGAAGTCTCTAATAAATTATATAATCAAACCACAACATTTTCATTTGCTACTGAAAATAATGGTTTACTAACACCTGTAGAAGACAAAACTATTATAGCTAGCGTTGTTTCTGAAAACCCCGTGTATTTAACTAAAACATTTAATGATGTTGATGGTAAAAAAGTTGGTTATTTAGTTTACAATGGTTTTAGGTCCTCGTATAATGATGAGTTAAATGACGCCTTTTCAACTTTTAAAAATGAAAATATTGATGAACTCATACTCGATTTAAGATTAAATGGAGGTGGATCTGTTGCTACATCGTCATATTTAGCTAGCATGATTTATGCGGACGCCGGAGAAGAAAAATTTGCAGATTTAGAATTTAATTCTAAACACGCCAATGAAAATGGTTCTTATAATTTTAGTAATACTTTAGATGTTTATAATTCAGAAAGCCAAAAAACAGGAGAAGAACCCATTAATAGATTAACTTCTCTCAATAGATTGTATGTGCTAATTTCTGGCAATACTGCTTCTGCTAGTGAAATGGTTATCAATGGTCTTAAGCCATTTATTCCAGTAAAACTAATTGGAACCACAACCTATGGTAAAAACGTCGGTTCTATTACCTTATATGATTCACCAACTTCTGATTATACAGATAGAACATCGGCTAACCCTAGCCACTCTAATGCCATGCAACCCATCGTGTTTCAAATATTTAATAAAAATAGAGAAAGTGATTATACACAAGGTTTCATTCCAGATATCGAAGTATTAGAATATGAATTTTGGAATAACACACTTCCTTTTGGTGATGAAAATGAGGCCGTATTAAAAGCGGCTCTTGATAATATTAGCGGTATTACTACAAAAACGGGAGCTATAAAAAAAGCAAGTAACTTAAAACATTTAGATCTTAAACCATTTAATAAGTTTGAAAAGGAGATGTATCTTGAAAGTGATTTTTCTCTAAATTAATCTAGACCTTTAAAATAGAAAGAGGCTGTCTAATTTATAATAGACAGCCTCTTTTCGTAATCTAAAGTGACTGTTTTATAAATTTATATTTAGCCCCACATTAATATTTCTTCCTTTGGTTGTATAACCAATAACCTCTGTATAATCTTCATTAAAAAGATTCGTTATTCCAGCAAAAAATTTGAGTTTATTACTAATTAGCTTCTGACTAAAATACAAGTCTATTAATGAGAATGATTGTAATTCAACGTTTTGATAGTTTGAAAAATCGGTATCCATTCTACTACTGGTAAACTGATAATTTATTGATGCATAATTGTTTTTAGAAATATTATAGCCTAATCCAGCATTCGCTTTATGTTTTGGTAAACGCAACCGCGTACCATCTTTTAATTCTGTAAACGTATAATTCGCAGTAAAAACAAGATTGTCGATTAAATTAGCTTTTACTTCTGTTTCAAAACCATGAACGTTTGCATTGGTTGCTGCATTTTCATAACCATTGGCAGCATAAACAATCGTTTTATCTTCGTTCCTATTAAAATAAAGCGCGTTCATTCTAAATCCTTTTTTATTAGAAAATTCTAACCCGCCTTCCATGGTAGCATTCTCTTCTGGATCTAAATCTGAATTAGCCCCATAAAAACCAAATAACTGTGACAAATTAGGCGCAATAAACGAGGTAGCATAAGATCCAAAAACTTTAATATTTCCAGAACTAGCAGGAATATTATAAGACGGATTTAAACTATACACTACATGTGACCCGTATTCACTATGGTTATTTAAACGAGCTCCTGCATTTAAATTCAAACCAAAATCAGATACATAAACTGCGTTAATATATGGGTCTATATTATTATAACTTTCTTCTACGGCAAATAAACTTTTATACTTACTGTAGTTCACACCTACGATGGTGTAAAAGGTTTTATTAAAGACATATTTATTAAAAGCATCAACAACAAAATTTTCAGCTTCGTAATTCGCGCTAAAATCTGAAAAAATCGCTCTATCAATTTTAGTATACGCCGCATTTACTTGAAAACTACCGTTAGCATATGTAAACTTTGGAGACACTCCTACTCTAGTTTGCTCGCTAAAAAATGTATCATCGGTATCGGTAAGAACATAAGACGGTGCTGGACTTCCATCAATATCAGATTTTAGCCTATCATAGCTGGCAAAAGTAGTAATAGTAAAAGCTTCATTGATATCATAGCCAAGTTTTATATTGGTATTAAATCTTGAAAAAGGATCTTTTTCCGGGTTATCAGTTTTTGCGGCCGACAATCCATCAGTATATGTGTTTCCAAAACTTGCCAAATACGTTAGGTTATTTGAAGTCCCATTTATTGAAACATTGTTTGTGAAGCTTGAACCATTATAATTTAAATCGCCTTGTGGCTGGTTGGTACCAACCAGAGTTAAAAAACTACCTGAAACCGTATCTTTAGAAGCCTTTTTAGTGGTAATGCTAATAACAGCAGTTGCAGCAGCGTTTCCGTATAAGGTACTTGCTGCACCCTTAATAATTTCAATAGATTCAACAGTATTTAAATCTACAAGTCTTAAATCAAATTCATTCGATACAGATGATGGGTCATTTACAGGAATACCATCAATTAAAACTAAAACTTGCCTAGAGTTCCCTCCCCTAACGTAATATGATAAATTTTGTCCCTGCACACTTCTAGTTCCATTAATTTCAATACCACTTTTAGAATTAATTAAATCCGTAATACTTCTTCCTTGATTATTTTCAATTTCATTTTTTGAAATTTTAATAACTGTTTTCCCTGAATTTTCTCGTTTCAGTTTAAAACGTGAATCTGTAATAACAACTTCAGCAAGTTCTTGAACTTTTGTTGAATCGACTTGCTTTTGTGCAAAACTAGCCATTGATATACTTAAACATAGCATACTAAAAGCCTTTACTTTTTTGTTCATTTAATGAATAATTACTCGAGAATCGCATGACAACCATACGCAAACTTTTATCCCGAAAGTTTAACTAATTTTTTTTTGAAATTGGCAGGTCTCCTGACTTGCGTCTTCATGTTGGTCTTCCCAAAGATTTCTCTTCAGTGACATTGAAGTTGAACATGAAGCTTTATAGCTTACAGTTGCGGGAACAGTTCTGGATTTTAACCAGATTCCCTTTTAATTTATTCACGTGAAATGAACAAAACCTAATTTCGATGCAAAAATAAATATTATGTTTTATATTACTTCTTGAATTTTATTTTTTCTTCGTTAATTTATAAACGAAATAAATAAAGCCCGCTAAAAAATGAAGTATTATAACGCCAGCAACTATATATATTGTTAAATTTGAATTTTCTCTCATAACCATGAATTTATTCAAAAGTATTAACTAATAACTAAAATACAGTTACAATTGTTACAGAGTAAAACATTAAATTCATCCTATCAAATAGCTCTTTTATTGGTGTTTATTGCATTTTTTAATTGCAAAAATGACGTCTCAAAAAAAACTGTTAATGACTTAAATAAAAAGGAGGTTTTATTAAAATATGCTCAAGGATTTAGCATTTTAGACCTAGGAACTTATAAAATATTAGAAATTAAAAATCCGTGGCCTAAATCTGAAAAAACATACAAATATGCGCTAATTCATAAGGGTCAAAAAGTCAAACTTAATGAGAAGGATTTTGAAGCTATATTAATAATTCCAATAAAAAATATAGTAGTTACTTCAACAACGCATATTCCGTCACTAGAATTATTGAATGTTGAGCAAACCTTGGTTGGGTTTCCTGGTATTAATTATATATCGTCTGAAAAAACCAGAAACCGTATTGATATTGGTAATGTTCGAGAGCTTGGGAAAAATGAAGGTATTAACACCGAAGTCCTTTTAGAACTATTTCCTGATGTTGTGATTGGCTTTGGAATTGATGGTAATAACAAGACGTTTGAAACTATTAAAAAATCTTATATTCCTGTGATATATGATGGTGATTGGGTTGAAAATTCACCACTTGCAAAAGCGGAGTGGATAAAATTTTTTGGATTGTTATTCGATAAAGAAAAAAAAGCTGATTCCATATTTAATTCAATTGAAAACGATTATTTAGAAGCTAAAAAACTAGCCTCTAAAGTAAACAACCAACCTACTATTTTAAGTGGAGCCATGTATAATGATGTTTGGTATTTACCAAATGGAACTAGTACGGAAGCGCAACTTCTTAAAGACGCCAACACGAACTATTTATTTAAAGAATCTCAAGGAACCGGAAGTTTGTCTCTGAATTTTGAAACCGTTTACGCAAAAGCTAAAGATGCTGATATTTGGTTAAGCCCATCAAATTATGAAAGTTTAGAAGCTCTTGAAAAAAGCAATGTCCATTATACTAAGTTTAAAGCATTTCAAAATAAAAATATATATTCGTTTACTAATACAACAGGTAAAACAGGTGGTGTTTTATATTATGAGTTAGGAATGACACGACCCGATTTAGTCCTTAAAGATATAATTAAAATTTGTCATCCGGAGTTGTTAGAAAATTATCAGCCCTATTTTTTTAAAAAGTTGAACTAAATTGATTAACGCAAAAACATATTCAAAATCATTCATCATTATCATACTTGTTTTAGTAGGATGTTTTGTTTTAAATATAAGTCTAGGATCTGTTCATATTCCATTTAAAGATGTTTTTAAAAGTATTATAGGTAGTTCTACAGAACAAGATACGTGGTTATACATTATCCAGAATTACAGACTTCCAAAAGCATTTACTGCTATTTTAGTCGGCTCTGGCTTGGGTATATCAGGACTTTTAATGCAAACCCTTTTTAGAAACCCTTTGGCTGGTCCTTTTGTTCTTGGTATTAGCTCTGGTGCCAGTTTAGGAGTGGCATTAATCATTTTAGGGTCAAATGTTTTCGGTGGACTTTTAACAACCCTTTTAGTATCTAAATGGAGTATCGTTATCGCAGCCAGTTTTGGTAGTTTTTTGGTGTTAATTTCCGTCATGATTGTATCTTTAAAAATACGTGATACAATGGCTATTTTAATTATTGGACTTATGTTTTCAAGTATTACAGCCGCCATTGTAAGTGTGCTTTCTTATTTTGGTTCTGCACAACAATTACAACAATATGTATTTTGGGGATTTGGTAGTTTAGGAAACTTATCCTGGAATGAACTTGGTATATTCTTCATTATTTATTGCTTTGGCATTGTTTTAAGTATCTTTTCAATAAAATCATTAAACTCGCTCCTTTTAGGTGAAAACTATGCTAAAAGCCTTGGTTTAAATATTAAAAGAAGTAGGTTGTTAATTATAATAGCTACTAGCTTATTAGCAGGTACCATTACAGCTTTTGCTGGACCAATTGCCTTTATTGGATTGGCTATTCCACATATGACACGTCAAATATTTAATACCTCCAATCATAAAATATTGTTACCAGCCGTGTTTTTATTTGGAGCTATCATCATGCTTATTTGTGATAGTATCGCCCAAATACCTAATAGTGATTATACCTTGCCTATAAACGCTATTACATCTTTAATTGGTGCACCTGTCGTTATTTGGTTATTGGTTAGAAAACGTAAAATGATATTTTGATTTAGATTAAAAAGATAAAAGATAAAGCTAACAAGTGGAAGAAACACCAAAACATATCATTTTAAAAACCGAAAACCTTTCAATTGGTTATGCTTCAAAAAAAGAGCAAACTATTATTGGCAGTAATATCAATATTAATTTGCATCGCGGTGAACTTATTGGATTAATTGGCGCGAATGGCATTGGTAAATCAACCCTTTTACGGACACTTACCAATGTTCAAAAACCCCTTCAAGGCACTGTTAAAATAAATAATAAAAATCTACATCAATTTAATGCTATTGATTTGGCAAAGGTGCTGAGTCTAGTCCTGACTGAAGCGGTATCGTCTAAAAACCTATCTGTTTTTGAATTAGTTGCTTTGGGAAGACAGCCTTATACCAATTGGGTTGGCAATTTAACCGAGTATGATATTAATAAAGTTAATGAAGCTCTGGAGCTTATTAACATTACTCATTTAAAACATAAAAACTGTTTTGAATTAAGTGACGGACAATTACAAAAAGCTATGATAGCGCGTGCTTTAGCACAAGATACTGATATGATCATCTTAGATGAACCTACAACGCACCTCGATATGTATCATAAAGCATACATTTTAAAACTTTTACAAAAACTTACTCAAGAAACAGGCAAAACAATTTTGTTTTCATCGCACGAAATAGATTTAACTATCCAGCTCTGTGATACAGTCGTTGTGATGACCGATGATGGTGTGGTTTCAGACCAACCTTGTAATCTCATATCAAAAGGTGTTTTCAATAGTTTATTCCCAAAAGATTTAATTGCTTTTGATGAAAATACAGGAAGTTTTAGAGTAAACAAGTAATTTTAATTTCTTATTAATTTTTAAATTAATTATATTTACTTAAACCTAGTGCAGCCTTTTAATCAACCAAATACCGTTATTTTACTTACTTATACTTTAATTAACATGAATTAAAGGGTGTGGTTTATATTAACATAAATCCAATCATAATGAAAACCAGACTAATTATTGTATGTACTTTTATAATTCTCTTAGCAACTATTATTTATAAAATATCACCTCGAGACACTTTCGATTATTCTAAAAAAATTGGAAGTAATTCGATTAGTTGCACGCCTGCTACATTCTTATTAAACAATATAGATACCACAAGACAAATCGCACCCTTATTTGAGAATCTTGGAAATCACACGTATAAAGTAAGTACAAAAAATCAATTAGCTCAAAGCTTCTTTAATCAAGGCTTACGACTTACTTATGGTTTTAATCATGCAGAGGCTCATCGTTCCTTTATGGAAGCATCAAGGTTAGACCCAAATTGCGCTATGGCTTTTTGGGGCCAAGCCTATGACTTAGGCCCTAATATAAATGACCCTCAACCAGACGAAGAGCGCAAAAATAAATACAACGAAGCTATTGAAAAAGCAATCCAACTTTCAGTAGCCGCATCACCCAAAGAACAAGCACTTATTAAGGCTTTAACTTATCGGTATTCAACCGATTTAACTAAAGATGTAAATGACCTCAATATGGCTTATATGGAAGCTATGGCGAAAGTAGCAGCTAATTATCCCGAAGATTCAGACATCCAAACCTTATATGCCGCTTCTATTATGAATACAGTTCGTTGGAATTATTGGGACAAAGATGGCAATCCGTCATTAAATATTCCTGAGGCGAAAGCTGCTCTTGAAAAAGCCATGAAACTAAATCCAAATAATCCCGGAGCACACCATTATTATATTCATATGGTAGAATTACCTAAACCAGATTTAGCGGTTCCAAGTGCTGATAAATTAGGCACTCTTATGCCTGCTGCGGGACACATTGTTCACATGCCGTCTCATATTTATATTAGAGTTGGCAGATACAAAGATGCTGTAATAGCAAACCAAAAAGCCATTTTAGCAGATGAGGATTATATCTCACAGTGCTTTTCTCAAGGCATGTATCCGCTTGGTTATTATCCGCATAACATCCATTTTCTATGGTCGGCTTCTAGCCTTTTAGGAGATAGTAAAATAGCCATTGATGCGGCTAAAAAAACGGCTGAAAAAGTTCCCGTTGGCGAAATGAAAGATTTACACTTTTTACAAAATTTTGCCTCAACTCCACTTTTAGCTTATACCAGATTTGGCAAGTGGAATGACATTTTAACCTATCCAAAACCAAACGATAGCATTAAGCATTTTAAACTAATTTGGCATTATGCAAGAGGTATTGCCTTTACAAGAAAAAATAATGTAAAAGAAGCACAGGAAGAACTTGATGCTATTGATTTATTGATTAAAGATCCCGCTATGGAAACTATTATTGCCACGGGATTTGATAATGGTACAACCTTAGCAAAATTAGCTTATGAAGTTGTTGCCGGAGAAATCGCTTCTATAAAAAACGATTACAATTCTGCTATTAAACATTTAGAAAAGGCTGTTCAAATGGAAGATACCCTAATTTATAATGAACCATCTGCATGGCATATTCCGCCAAGGCAAAATTTGGGTGCTGTTTTAATGAAAGCTGAAAAATATGCGGAAGCTGAGAACGTATACAAAGAAGATTTAAAAATACTTAGACAAAATGGCTGGTCTTTAATAGGCTTGCATGAAAGCCTAAAGGCACAAGGCAAATTAACAGAGGCAGATAAAATAAAACATGAATTTGACGATGCTTGGAAAGATGCAGATATTCAAATAAACACCTCTATTCTATAGGTGAATATTTATTTAGAATTGCTGATGATTTTTTAATTTAGATTGTGCTTATTTACAATTCTATAAAAGTATACTTTTCTCCAAATCTTAAGTCTTACCGCTTCTAACTTCAGTCTAAAACATTTATATTTGATAAATATCTTTTTTATAAATGAACGACAGTCTTATTTTAATTATAGCCATTCTTATTGCTGCTGGCCTTGGCACCTATATAGGCATCATATTTACCAAACTTAAAAACAAAAGCGAACAAAGCACTTTAGAAGAGCGTCAGAACCAAATGACATCAAACATTGAAGAGCTGAAACAACATTTAAATAAGGTTGAATTAGAAAGAGAGGCCATAAGGCGTGAAAAAGAATTATTAAGTTCTGAATTAGCAAGAAAGAATGCCGATTTTGATAATTTGAAACAAAAAAATGAAGAGCAAAAGGCTGAAGTAGAAAAACTTCAAGAAAAATTTACCAAAGAGTTTGAAAATCTTGCTAATAGGATTTTAGATGAAAAATCAAGTAAATTCACTATTCAGAATAAAGAAAACCTCGACTCCATTTTAAAACCACTTCAAGAAAAAATTCAACATTTTGAAAAACGCGTTGAGGAAACCAATAAAGAAGATATTACACGAAGTGCCGATTTACGAAGACAGATTATAGGACTGAAAGAGCTTAACGAACAAATGAGTAAAGAAACCACAAATTTAACGAAAGCCCTTAAAGGTGACACTAAAATGCAAGGAAATTGGGGGGAATTAGTTTTAGAGCGGGTTTTGGAGCGTAGTGGTTTACAAAAAGATAGCGAGTATTTTGTGCAACAAAGTTTTACTACAGATGAAGGAAAGCGCGTCATGCCCGATGTTATCATTCATCTTCCTGGTGATAAAAAATTGATTGTTGACTCCAAGGTATCTCTTGTTGCTTATGAAAGATATATTAATGAAATTGATGATGCAGAAAAACCATCACACCTAAAAAACCATGTGCTGTCTGTAAAAAAACGCGTGAGCGAGTTGGGCGAAAAAAACTATCATCAATTATACCAAATGGATAGTCCTGATTTTGTTTTATTATTTATCCCGATTGAATCGGCCTTTGCCATAGCTTCCATGGAATATCCCAATTTATATTCCGAAGCCTTTGAAAAAAACATCATTATAGTCACACCAACTACATTATTAGCAGTTCTTAAGACTATTGATAGTATGTGGCAAAACGAAAAGCAAAAGGAGAATGCCATTGAAATAGCTACACAGGCAGGACGACTGTATGACTCCTTTGTTAATCTTACAGAAGAATTAATAAAAGTGGGCAACCAAATTGGTACCGTTCAAAAATCTTATGAAAGTGCCATGGTTAAACTTACAGGAAAAGGAAATCTTATTAAGCGTGTAGAAAACCTAAAAGCTTTAGGTGCCAAAGCCAGCAAACAGCAAAATGAAAAACTTTTAAAACGTGCTGAAGAAGATTAATCTATCAATTAATATCACTTAAAAAAGCGATATATTTGTTTATCACATAATTAAATGATATATTTGTTTATCACATAATTAAGAGATACTAAATTAATATTCAATGACAAGTGTTATAACTGGCGATATTATTAAATCAAGAACACATATAAACCCAGAGGTTTGGATAGAGATACTTAAAGACACATTATCCAGTTTAAGTACTAACAAAAAATACTGGGAAATATACCGTGGTGATAGTTTTCAAATAGAAATAAGAGATATTTTTTCAAGTTTTACTGCAGCTATATACATAAAAGCTTGCATAAAAATGATTAAAGGTTTAGATGTGCGTTTAGCTATTGGTATTGGCGATAAAACTTATGAAGGCAAGGATGTAACAGAATCTAATGGCGAGGCCTTTATTTTTTCTGGTGAAACTTTAGAATCGCTAAAAAGGGAAAAACAAAATTTACGTATTAAAACCAAAAATGAGGAGTTTGATAAAGAACTTAACTTATATTTTAAGTTAGCCTTGATACCCATGGACAGTTGGACTGTTAATTCTGCCGAAATAGTTAAATTAAATATTGAAAACCCTGATGCGTTACAAAGTGACTTAGGAAAAATTGTAGGTATAAATCAAAATGCAATAAGCACAAGACAAAAACGGGCTCATTTAGATGAAATTTTAGAACTTGATCTTATGTATAGACAAAAAATAGCTAAACTATGATTCTTCTCACAAAACTATTAATAGCGCACTTAATTGGTGATTTTTTTCTCCAACCTAAAAAATGGGTTACCCATAAGGAAAAGAAAAAGTTAAAATCATCAAAACTATATCTACATATTTGGATCCATATTATTGTCACCTTTATTCTGCTTTGGGATACATCAAAATGGCCCATCATAATAATAATAGGAAGTTCTCATTTTATAATTGATGGGATAAAACTCATTATTCAAAAGAAAAAAACGAAGCGTCTGTTCTTCTTTATTGACCAACTACTGCATCTTTTAGTCATTATTATCTGTTATTATGTATTTACTAAAAACCCATTTCATATTGAAAATGTAATAACAGAAGAAAGCTTGTTACTTATAGTTTGTATATTATTTTTAACGATTCCAACGTCTATCATAATGAAGACTATTTTTTCAAAATGGAATATTTCTAAATTAACAAAACACGATGAATCTCTTGAAGATGCTGGTAAATATATTGGCATCTTAGAGCGCTGTTTAGTGTTTGTTTTTGTTATTTTAAACCATTGGGAAGCTGTAGGATTTCTTATAACAGCTAAATCGGTATTCAGATTTGGTGACTTAAAAGAATCTAAAGACCGTCAACTTACCGAGTATATTTTAATTGGCACGCTCATTAGTTTCGGTATTGCTATCATAACCGGAATCATCTTCAACTCATTAATTTAAAACTATGTTTAAAACTATTGAAGAATCTCAAATAACCTTAACCCAATTAATGTTGCCATCCAATACTAATTTTAGTGGTAAAATACATGGTGGCTACATATTAGGCCTTATGGACCAGATAGCCTTTGCATGTGCTTCTAAACACTCAAGGCATTATTGCGTAACCGCATCTGTAAACAAAGTAGATTTTTTAAATCCCATTGAAGTTGGCGAACTTGTAACACTTAAAGCTTCAGTTAATTTTACTGGAAGGACTTCTATGGTTATTGGTGTGCGCGTTGAATCGGAAAATATCCGAACTGGTTATACAAAGCACTGTAATTCATCTTACTTTACGATGGTAGCTAAAGATGAAGATGGAAACAATGTACCCGTTCCTGGACTCATATTAAAAACCAAAGACGATATTCGACGTTTTGCTCGCAGTATAAGGCGTCAGGAACAAGCAAAAAAAAGAGTGAGTACTTTTAATTCTTCAGAATTTAAAATCGAGGATCATTTAGATATACTTAAGAAGTATAATGCACTGATAGAAATCTAAAAATAAAATAAATTAAGCGACTTTTAATTTCAATCTTAAAATATTTAATTAATTTATTATCTTCGTAACTATAAATCAAGTGTTTAACACTTGATTTATAAATAAAAAAAGCTATTTTATTTTTCCTTTTGAAAAAGAAAATGAAATCAGTTATGTGATTACATGACTGATCTTCACAATATTTTTACTAATAGTATCATTTATAGTTATTAATATAACTTAATATCGTTATGAAAAAATACATAGTATTATTGGGAATATTACTCATTATTGTGTTGGTCTATAGCTATGTTTATCAAGACCATAGAGATATAGAGAAAGAAAAGGCAGAATTTACGATGGACGCGGATATAATAATAAAAGAATTTTTTATGAACTCTCAAGTAAATGAAACAAAATATTTAAATAAAACGATTGAAGTGAAAGGGATTGTTACGAATCAAAGTGAAAAAAGTATTTCTTTAAATGACAACATATTTTGTCAATTTAGTGAACTAGTTCCTTCAAAACTTAAAACAAATATCGAAATAAGTATTAAAGGTCGTTTTATTGGATACGACGATCTTCTAGAGGAATTAAAATTTGATCAATGTATGGTTATCACCTCTAAATGAAAAAAATAAATTAATACCACTAACTTAAAAATGAAAAATATATTACTTGTTTTATTTATTCTACCGCATTTATTATGTTCTCAAAATGATTTATTAGATGAAATAGATTCAGATTCAACAGACACTTATTATGCAACAGCTACTTTTAAAGGTTTAAAAATTGTAAATTTTGAATCGACTAAACTTGTTTCTAAAAAAGCATTTACATTTGTGGTAGCGCACCGATTTGGCAGTATCGCTAATGGATTCGATAATTTTTTTGGTTTAGACGATGCGGTTACAAGATTGAATTTCATCTACGGTCTTACTGAAAATTTAAATATAAGTATATCAAGAAGTTCCTATCAAAAAATATATGAATCGGCCTTAAAGTATCGTATTATTGGTCAAAAAATTAATGGATTCCCTTTTACAATTGTCAGTTATAACTCGATTCTGGTTAATACAGCCCTTAAAAAAGATAACTTACCAAAATTAGAATTTAAGCATCGTTTGGGTTATACATTGCAACTTTTAATCGCTAGAAAAATTAATAAAAATTTATCCTTAGAAATAGCTCCTACATTTTTCCATGATAACTATGTTACCAATAATGAGCAACATAACTCACAATTTGACCTTGGCTTAGGTGGCCGTTATAAACTAGGTAAAAGATGGTCGTTTAATGCAGATTATGGCTGGCATTTAAACAGGGCGAGTAATTCTGTATTTAGAAATCCCTTGTCTATTGGGTTCGATTTAGAAACTGGAGGACATGTATTTCAAATGCATTTCAGTAATGCTCAAGCAATGAATACTAACGGGTTTTTAGGTCAAGCCACTGGTAATTGGGGAGAAGGAGATATTTATTTTGGATTTAATTTAAGTAGAAACTTTTAACATGAAGTTACTATAAACAACAAATTACTTATGAAAAAGATACCTTTTATTTTTTATTTTGTATTTCTTTTAATCATTGGATGTGAATACGCCAGTGAAGATGATTTAATAAATTCAGAAATTGAACAGCCAGTACTCATCAATTATAATGACAATATAAAACCAATCATTGATAACAACTGTGTGTTTTGTCATAACAGTCCTCCTGTAAATGGAGCCTCTACAAGTTTGATTACCTATCAAAATGTAGTTGATGGCATAGCTAACAATAACTTAATTAATCGCATATCGGCTCAAACAGGAGAATCTGGTGCAATGCCATTAGGCGGCCCAAGATTACCTCAAAATTTGATTGATCTAGTAAAGCAATGGCAAGAAGATGGACTGCTTGAAAACTAATGATATATTATAGATATAAAAGTTAAAATGAAAAAAATGATGAAAAAAATATTTGCTTTGTTAATCTTGCTTTTTTGGTTCTCATCTACTTATTCACAAGTTAAATTTATTACCAAAACAGGCATCACAGAATTTGAAGCTTCAGTCCCTTCTTTTGAGGAGGTTAAAGCAAAAAACGAGTCTACTACTGCTATTTTAAATTCAACAAATGGCGAATTTGCCGCACTAATTTTAATAAAGGGATTTCGCTTTAAAAACGCCCTTATGGAAGAGCATTTTAATGAAAACTATGCTGAATCTGATGAATTTCCAAAAGCCACTTTTAAAGGGATAATTAATAATTTTGAATTTGCAAACTTGAAGAAATTAAAGACTAATTATTCCTTTAACGGCGTACTCACTTTTCATGGTAAGTCTAAAGAAATTGTAAATGAAAATATTGCAATATCTTTGAAAAACAATATGATTTCTCTAACAGGAAGATTCTTTGTAGATGTATCTGATTTTGATATTGAAATACCAAAAGTTGTTAGCAATAAATTATCTAAAAAAGTTCGTGTTACTTATCATTATAATTTAAAAAAGAAGTAGTTATCTTTTAAAATAAAAAAACCTTTAGATATAGTTGTTTAAAGGTTTTTTTATTTAAGCCTTTTAATTAATACTTCAAATAACGTTTCGTTAATGAGAAGGTATTGTCATTTGAAGCTAATCGAACAAAGAAGACCCCACTTTTCCAGTTAGAGGTATTTACAGTAGTTAACAAGGAACTTACTCTTTCCGAAAATACCCTTTTGCCTAATACATCAAAAACTGATATATTTAGATCTGAAATTGCTCTATTTGGAACCTTTATATTCATTTCTATTGTACCCGGATTTGGATAAACAATGACATCATTGGCAGCTAATTGGAAATCATCCGCACCTAGTGTAAGATTCGCTACCACTCCACCACGACTTGCATGGTAGGCTAAAGTACTACTACTGCCTAAAGCCCATAAAATTGGTATGGTCTGCGCAGTTGTAGGAAACACATAGTCATTAGAGTCTCCTGTATTTCTCGCTCGTGTAGCTACTAATGTACGTTGACCACTATTTGTGGTATTACTACTTACATTCCAATCTTGACTACTATCTAGATTAGGTGTTCCAGTACCTGCTGGCATATTTCGGTCTTGCAGACCAAGTGAACTGTAAATTATAGCATCATCACCTAAATTTCCCATTGCAGATCCTGTGGAAACTCCAGGAGCAACACCTAGCCAAACATTATCAGGACCAATTAAGGTCATCGTTACTATATTCGTTCCTGCATTAACATCAAATTGAACCGTATAATCAGTATCCAAAGCTACTGTTCCAGTCGTCCAATTTTGTGCCATAACTAGGTTTATCATTAAAAAAAGTAATAAAAAAGTAATTTTCTTCATAGTTTATTTATTTATTGGTTAATATTTCATTAATCTTATTATCATTATACATCTGTGCATAATCGCGAGCAGATTTATCTAAATTATTTTTAAATTCAAAATCGGCATTTGCTTTCACTAGTTGTTCAATCAAATCATAATTCCTAAACATTACCGCATAATGCGCTGCTGTAGTGCCTTTTGTATCAGGGATGTTGACATCTACACCGTTTTCTATTAAAATACGAACAATTCCTGAATAACCTTTAAATACTGCTGCCATTAAAGGTGTACCATAATTGGATAACCCATTAATATCATCAACTTTATCTATTAAAAACTTTACCACTTCTTGATTGCCATTATAACAAGCCAAAACCAATGGAGTGTAACCAACGTCATTTGGTAAATTAATAATTTCGGGATTCTCTTTAAAAAGTAATTTCAATTCGTTTACTGTTCCCTTTCTAAAAATATCAAAAACATCATTTTGTGTCCATACATTTTGGGCTAAACATATTGTGGACAAAATTAAACATAATCTAAACTTAGAATAGTTTGAAAATATATAAAAATTTTTCATACCTAGGATTAGCAACCTTTTAATCCTAAAAGTAAAAAATAATTTAACATTCTTTAATTATTTAACATTTTTCCAACAAAAAAAGCACTAGATATTGGAAAACCAAACATATCTAGCACTTTGAATATTATCTTATAGAAAAATCTTATTTACTTAAATACATCTTTCTTCTTGAGTATAAATCATAAAATTCATCATCTTTTAAACTATCTATAAATAAGATGCTTTCTCCGGTACTTTTCATTTCTGGACCTAATCTCTTATCTACATTCGGAAATTTATTAAAAGAGAATACCGGTTGTTTAATGGCATACCCTTCTAACTGTGGATTAAAATTAAAATCGGTTACCTTATTAGCTCCTAACATTACTTTAGTAGCATAATTTACATATGGTTCTTTGTAGGCTTTTGATATAAATGGTACCGTTCTTGAAGCTCTTGGATTCGCTTCAATAATATATACAATGTCTTCTTTAATGGCAAATTGAATATTAATTAAGCCAACAGTATTCAAGGCTCTTGCAATAGTATGTGTATGGTCAATTATTTGCTGCATAACCAAATCCCCTAAATTAAACGCTGGCAAGGTAGCGTTAGAATCTCCAGAGTGCACACCGCATGGCTCTATATGCTCCATAATCCCTATAATATAAACATTCCCATCAGCATCACAAATAGCATCTGCCTCCGCTTCAATTGCGCCATCTAAATAATGATCAAGCAATAATTTATTGTTAGGAATCTTACGCAGCAAACTCACAACATGCTCAACCAACTCCTCTTTGTTTATAACTATTTTCATGCCTTGACCTCCTAAAACATAAGATGGCCTCACCAAAATTGGAAAATCTAATTCTTCAGCTAACGCTAAAGCTTCATCAGCATTTTCAGCAACCCCAAAATCCGGATATGGTATATTGTTTTCTTTTAGTAAAGTAGAAAAACTTCCTCTATCTTCAGCTAAATCTAGTGATTCAAAACTGGTGCCTATGATTTTAATACCATATTTTGTTAGTTTTTCCGCTAATTTTAAAGCAGTTTGCCCACCAAGCTGTACAATAACACCTTCAGGTTTTTCATGCTTAATAATATCATAAATATGTTCCCAAAATACAGGTTCAAAATATAATTTATCAGCCGTATCAAAATCGGTTGAAACCGTTTCTGGATTACAATTAATCATGATGGTTTCATAACCACATTCTGCAGCGGCTAAAACACCATGAACACAACAATAATCAAACTCAATACCTTGTCCTATTCTATTGGGACCTGAACCCAGAACCACTATTTTCTTTTTACCGGTTACAATGCTCTCGTTGTGAGCAAAACGTTTCCCATCTACAGTTTCCATATCATTTTCAAACGTAGAGTAGTAATACGGAGTTTTTGCTTCAAATTCAGCAGCGCAAGTGTCAACTAATTTAAATACACGTTGAATATTAAGTTCTTCTCTTTTATTATAAACCTGACTCTCTAAACAGCCTAACATATGAGCTATCTGGCGGTCTCCATATCCTTTTTGTTTTGCTTCAAGCAACAAATCTCTTTCTATAGTTTCAATCGAATAATTTGATATCTCCTTTTGAAGTTGAAATAACTCTTCATATTGTTTAAGATACCACATATCAATCTTTGTAATATCATAAATTTGACTTAGTGGTATTCCTATTTCTATAGCATCGTAAATTGCAAAAACACGATCCCAACTGGCATTTGTTAATTTATCAATAATCTGATTATAATCTGTATACCCCTTTCCATCGGCTCCTAATCCATTTCTTTTAATCTCTAAAGATTGTGTGGCTTTATGCAAAGCCTCCTGGAAAGAACGGCCTATTCCCATGACTTCTCCAACCGCTTTCATTTGTAATCCTAAAGTTCTATCTGAACCTTCAAACTTATCAAAGTTCCAACGAGGAATTTTCACAATTACATAATCTAAAGTTGGTTCGAATAATGCAGAAGTTGATTTAGTTATTTGATTATCCAATTCATCTAATGTATAACCAATTGCAAGCTTTGTTGCTATTTTAGCAATGGGATAACCTGTGGCCTTACTCGCTAAAGCAGAAGAACGCGACACACGAGGATTAATTTCAATGGCTATAATATCCTCATTTTCATCTGGACTAACTGCAAACTGCACATTACAACCACCTTCAAAATCACCTATACTACGCATCATTTTTATAGCCATATCACGCATTCTTTGATATGTCCTATCACTTAGTGTCATTGCTGGAGCTACAGTAATTGAATCGCCCGTGTGAATCCCCATTGGATCCATGTTTTCTATAGAACAAATAATGACAACATTGTCATTTCTATCACGAAGTAATTCTAATTCATACTCCTTCCACCCTATCATTGCTTTGTCAATCATCACCTCGTGTATTGGTGATACTTCTAATCCTAAACGCAACAACTTATCGTAGTCTGCTTCATCATGAACAATTGCTGCTCCGGCACCTCCTAAAGTATAAGAAGCTCTAATACATAACGGAAAACCAAACTCTTGTGCAATTTCTTTCCCTTTTAAAAAGGAAGTTGCCGTCGCTTGTGGTGCCATATCAACACCAATCTTTCCCATTAATTCTCTAAACTTTTCTCTATCTTCTGTAATATTAATAGCGTTAATATCGACTCCAATCAATTCAACATTAAAATCTTTCCAAATACCTTTTTCATCAGCCTCAATACATAAATTTAAGGCTGTCTGACCTCCCATAGTCGGTAAAACTGCATCAATTTCAGGATGCTCTTTTAAAATTTTAATTAACGATTTTGTTGTTAAAGGGAGTAAGTATATATGATCAGCCATAGAAGGATCTGTCATAATAGTTGCTGGGTTAGAATTTATCAAAATAGTTTTTATCCCATCCTCACTTAACGATCTCAAAGCCTGTGAACCAGAGTAATCAAATTCGCAAGCTTGCCCAATAACAATAGGACCAGAACCAATAATTAAAATAGATTTAAGTTTTGAATTTTTCGGCATTTTCTTTTAGTTATATGTTGGATTTTAATTCATTACAAAAATAGTAATCAGTAGATACAAAAAAAGGCGTTACACTTAAGTAACACCTTTAAATTATCAACAATTGTTAATCATTATTTCTTATGTCTAGCTTCAGTAGATACAGATATTTTTTTTCTTCCTTTTGCTCTTCTACGAGCTAATACTTTTCTACCATTAGCAGACGCCATTCTTTCTCTGAAACCATGTTTGTTTCTTCTCTTTCTTTTTGATGGCTGAAACGTTCTTTTACTCATTATCTAGTATCTTTAAATCTGAAAATTGAATATCTTATTAAAATTTTTGGCTTACCCCAAAACCGAGCGCAAATATACAAAGAGTTTTTACTTTGACAAACGTTCTATTAAAAATATTTTTAAAAAATTTATATTTTAAAATGTAACTTATAAAAGTATAAAATAACAAAGCAAACATCGGTTCTTTTGTTAATATTGAATTACGTACTTTTAATAAAAATTTAGTTTCTTTGCAATCAAAAGACAATACAAACACGTATTAACTATCAAAAAGTGTTTAACACACCATATTTATAACAGAAATGTACAATAAAATTATAAAACTTATTATTGCAGCAGGCATTCTAGCCTATGCTATTTATCAATTTACTGAGAACAATATTGGCAATGGTATCATGCTGATACTTTTAGCTTCAGTATTTGTATTTTTATATTTTAAGAATGAATTTATCCTATTGGCATTTTTAAGATTAAGAAAACAAGATTTTCCTGGTGCTACAAAATGGTTAAATAAAATTAAAAACCCTGAATCTGCACTCGTTAAAAAACAACAAGGTTATTATAACTATTTACATGGCATTATGGTGTCTCAAAGTAACATGAATGAAGCCGAAAAATATTTTAAAAAAGCTATTTCCTTAGGCCTATCTATGAACCACGATTTAGCTATGGCCAAGTTGAATTTATCTGGTATCGCATTTTCTAAACGAAGAAAGCAGGAAGCTCAAAAATTACTTACTGAAGCTCAAAAACTTGATAAACAAGGCATGCTTACCGAGCAAATTAAAATGATGAAAGATAATATGAAACGTGCACAAATGCCAAATCAGCATTACGGCACAGGTGGTTCCATAAGAGCACAAAAAAAGAGAGGATAATTAGTTTTTAATTTGAATATTTATACTGGGGTTTATTTTAATCATATGGTCGATAAAAGATATTTTATCTTTTGGAGAAATAACTACTGAACAAATTTTCCGTATTTTAATTCAATTCTATCAAAAGAAGCTGCTGGTGAAGATATTATAGTATTGGTTTTTGATATAGATACATTTTTTTAATTTCTAAATCCTTTTTGAAAATAAATCCGCTCCGTATTTTTAAAATTTCACCTTCTATAATATATCTCGTACTAAGAAATAGATATATCATAATAAAAGCGGTTAAAATAAGGATTCCACTAGGAATCAGAGTGGCTTCAAAAGATCTGCTATTTAATATTCCAAAGACAATTATCGATACAAATAATAAAATTATCAATGACAATAAACCATATGATATCTTAGATTTAAAAACCGTCATTAAACCAAAATTATTACTCCAAAAAAGATAGTTGAATATTAATTACTGAACATTATAATACCCTTTTTCAGGAATATCAATCAAATATTTCTTTTTTGACTTATTGTTAAGATATGACTCACGTAACCAAGGATTATGAACCTTTAATATTTTGTAATTAATACCAAAATTTTCGGCAAATTTTGTAAAATCTGAAACAGCTGTATCTACTTCAACCTTATAAGTAGGCACAATTGAATACAAATCTTTATCTCTAAAATTAAAACCATAAACATCTGGATGCATTAATATCTCCTTTAATGCAACAATTCTAAACAGATACCTGCCAGTTTCTTCTCCTAGCAATAAATCATAATAATCGCTCACATTTTGTTCTTCTAAACGCCTAGAAACACCTGTGTCTCCAGCATTATAAGCTGCAGCAGCCAAGGTCCAGGAACCTAACTTTTCTTTTGAATTTAAAAGATATTCGCAAGCAACTTCGGTTGCCTTTTCAAGATTATAACGTTCATCTACATTGTCATTAACTTCCAAACCATTTTCTCTCCCCGTTGCTGGCATAATTTGCCAAACACCTCGCGCACCAGCCGGAGATACCGCATTGGTTAAACCGCTTTCTATCACTGCTAAATATTTAAAATCATCAGGAATACCTTTTTGCCTCAAAATAGGTTCAATGATTGGAAAATATTTTTTAGCACGTTTAAACATTAATAATCCATTGGATTGCCAATAGGTATTAACTAATAGTTCTCTATCTATACGCTCGTAAACGTCCGGATCCTTAAGTGGTAATGGTTCACCTGCGAAATCTAGATTGTCTGGCACTTGCAGTGCATATACATTGTAATCATTTATTAATTTTTTCTCAAAATTCTCATCTGTTTGAGCATCTTGTATGGCATAAATAAACAGTCCACAAAGACCAAATAATCCTATAACTGCTAATATATTTTTCATTTTTCTATTTTTTATAAAATTAAAAAATTAATCATTCCATTTCAATTTAATCTACAATAAGTTTTGGTAATTGCTCATTAAACCATTTATACTTATTTATAATCATTATATGCGTTCCGTTTTTAATGGTTATGCAATCTTTAATATTTTTTATAGGAAATACGGTGTCTTTATCTCCATGAATATGAATAATGTTATTAATTGGCTCTTGTTGGTTCCAACAAACCATATTTTCAATTGCCCAATTTAAATATTTCCCATCAATAACCGAAAGATATTTTTTATACAATTCTAAACGTTTAGGCATGTTATCACCTAAAACATAATTGGCTAAAAAGTCAAAATTACTAACTAACTGCGTAGGCAATAGTTTATAAGCTTTAGTAACTTTAGCAAGTTGCATTTTATTTGGCAATTCATTTACTGATTTAATACTGGAAATAATAATTATTTTTCTAAAATGCACGAGTTTACTCATTTCTTGGACTAAAACACCACCAAATGAAACACCAATCAATACACAGTTTTCATGCTTAACTTCGCTGACCATACGTAAAGCATAATTACTAAGCGATTCATTATTAACAGGTAACATCCATTCTAAATAATGAATTTTAAACTGGTTATCAGGTAATACTATGTATTCAAATATTTTGGAGCTTGCTGCCATTCCTGGCATAAAATATACATGTATTAAATCTTGATTCATAAGGTTTTAACCTTAAATTACAACTATGTTAACTATTTTTTTCGTAAATTTGCATTACAAAACTATATAAAATAGTCCTCACTATTTAGTTTCTTTTGAAATAAAACTTTTTACAATGATAGATGCTGCAGAATTAGTAGACAATGATTTTTTACGTCAGTATGAAATTAAAATTGATGATCAATTAGCAAAGATCGAATATTCATTACAAGATCGGAAGATATTTTTAACGAAACTAATTATTCCAGATAGCGTTAAAGATGAAAACTTTAAAACAGAATTCTTAGCTGCTGTTTTTGATCAAATTGATGGGCGCAACCTAAGTATCGTACCTACAAGTCCAGACATAGCTAAATTTGTAAGAAGAAACAGAAAGTATAAACGAATGTTGCCAGTTGGCTTAAGAATATAATTCTTTAAAAAGATAGTAATAAAAGAGCCCAAAAACAGTATTTTTGGGCTCTTTTATTACTAACTATCAACATTATTGCTGCTTTGAATATACTAATGTTAAATCTTGAGCTTCTAACACTTCCGTATATCCATATTGAAAATTTCCATAGCATCTTTAAATACAATATATAGTTGATTATCTATTATTGTGGCAATATGATTGTTATACCTAACGATATCATCATTTTGGGAATAACTAGAAGCAAAACCAACAACACCTTCTAAATCGCATTGTACATTAAACATATAATCATATGTAGTTCCATTAATCAAAGCAATAATAATACTCTGATTGAATGTTGAATTTGAAGACATAACTCCATTTCATTCAAAAATTAGAATTTCATTATTAGCACATTCAATTTCTTCCAAAAGATTAATGCTTTTTATTCCATCATTATTAATATCAAATGCTTCTTCAACATTATAACCCGTAAGGCTCCATATACCTTCAACTGATGCTAATTCATAAATTTTATCTGTACAGGACAGTGATAATAATGAAAGTAATAAAATAAAAAGGATTCTTTTCATGATTTGGGATCTCGAAGAATTAATCCAAAATTAGATAATAAGATTACTTAAGTAACTAAAAAAAAACATATAAATCGTTTAAATCAAAGTTCATTTGAATGAAAATACTATTTTATTTTGAAAAAACTTCAGTAAATTCAAACCTTACCAAACCATCATCATCAATTTCAGTAAGTTCAATATCATGCAATGTATTGACTAGTTCGGGATTCCATGGGGTTTTAACTTTTACATAATTTTCAGTAAAACCATGTATATAGCCTTCTTTATTTTCACCTTCAAACAGAACCGTTCTTTTACTTCCAATTTGGCTTTCATAAAAGGCACGACGTTTTTTAACAGATAAACCTCTAAGCATTTTACTACGTTTGCTTCTTACATTATTTGGCACAATATTTCCCATTTCAGCAGCCTCTGTGTTATCTCTTTCTGAATAAGTAAACACATGTAAATATGAAATATCTAATTCATTTAAAAAATTATAGGTTTCTAAAAAGTAGTGGTCTGTTTCTCCAGGAAAACCAACAATTACATCAACACCAATGCAGGCATGAGGCATCACTTCTTTAATTTTAGAAACACGATCTACATAAAGTTCACGTACATAACGTCGTTTCATGTTTTTTAAAATCTCGTTATTTCCAGATTGTAACGGAATATGAAAATGGGGTACAAAAGCACGAGATTCAGAAACTAAATCAATCGTTTCATTTTTCAAAAGATTAGGTTCTATTGATGAAATACGCAAACGCACAATACCTTCAACTTTATCTAATTCGGTTACTAAATCTAAGAAGGTATGTTCGTGTTTTTTATTTCCAAATTCACCTTTGCCATAATCACCAATATTAACACCTGTTAAAACAATTTCCTTAATATTTTGCTTAGCAATTTCTTTGGCATTTTTCAACACATTTGCCATAGTATCACTCCTAGAAATTCCTCTTGCTAGCGGGATAGTACAATAGGTGCACTTATAATCGCAACCATCCTGCACTTTTAAAAAGGCACGGGTTCTATCTCCTATTGAATAAGAACCTACATAAAAATCGGCTTCTTCAATTTCACAAGAATGCACTTCTCCAAAATCATTCTTAGATAAATCGTTTAAATAATCTGTAATCTTAAATTTTTCGGTAGCACCAAGCACCAAATCTACGCCATTAACATCAGCTAATTCTTCTGGTTTTAATTGGGCATAACATCCTATGGCTGTAATAAAAGCTTCTGGGTTTACTTTTTGAGCCTGTTTTACGATTGTTTTAAAGCGCTTATCTGCATTTTCAGTAACAGAGCATGTGTTAATCACATACATATCTGCTCGTTCTGAAAAATCTACACGATCAAATCCTTTCTCAGTGAAACTTCTTGCTATTGTTGAAGTTTCAGAGAAATTAAGTTTACAACCTAAGGTGTAAAAAGCAACTTTTTTTCTAGTAGTCATTTCGCCCATAAATCGTGCAAATGTAATAAAAAAAGAACGTTTTAAACGAAATGGTAAGTGGCGTTTTATTCAACTCGAGTAAAATAATAAATATCATCATCACCTTTGCCTTCAGATCTTTTAGAAGAAAAATAACCTGATTTACTATTGACATCAATGGTAAAGCAAAAATCGTCTTCTTTACTGTTTATAGGTTCTGGTAAAACTTGTGCTTTTTCAAAAACACCTTCTTCATTCATGACACTTTTGTAGATATCAAATTTACCTATACCATTCGGTCTGTTTGAAGAAAAATACAAGGTATTATCACTACTCATAAATGGAAACATTTCTGCACTATAAGAATTAACTTTATATCCTAAATTTATTGGCTCACCATAGACCCCGTCTTCAAAAATTTCAACTTGAAAAATGTCAGAAGTTCCTTTTGCCGAATTTTTTCCTCCCCTAATATTAGCAGTAAAATATAAGGTTTTTCCATCTGGACTTACCGTCGCATGAGCATATGAGTACCGTGGTTTACAAAATGTCAGCACTGTAAAGTTAGTCCAACCAATACCATTAACATATTCGGCTTTTTCTATATGAAAATTAGTTTCTTTAAAATCTTCTTTAGGTCTATTCTTCCTATTAGTATAATTGGTGGTTACATACAATGTGTTTCCATCAGAAGTCAGGTAAGCGCTAGTAATGTGTGATATATCTTCTTTTGAATCAATTAACAAAGGTTCGATATTTTTAATATCGCCTGTTTCTGTTTTATTTCCTTTGTAAATTATTAGAATACCATTTCCTAAATAGATTTTCACCTTACCTTTTTTATTCAACATATAGGATGTAAATAAAACGCGATTTTCTTGTGAAGTTGATAAACCAAAGTGAGGTTTATCATCATTTAATCTTATATTTTTGACAATAAATTGTTCTGATTGTGAAAATGAAATTAGACCGAGAAAACAATAAAAAACACATAAAAAAATTCTCATAACATTAATAAAACTTAAATTAAAGTTACAAAAAAGTTATTTACTCTTTTCTATACTTCTTTGTTTGTTCAAAGATATGTTCCATAATAGCTTTATCTTCCTCTGTAAATTTCATATCTCTTCTTGACAATACAACCTCAGCTACTTCAAAGGCTTTTGATGTTAAAAACGTTGTATACCCTGCATGACCTCCCCATGTATAACTAGGAATAAAATTTCTAGGAAAACCACTTCCAAAAATATTGGCACTAACACCTACAACTGTTCCTGTATTTAGCATAGTATTAATTCCTGTTTTACTATGATCACCCATCATGAGACCACAAAATTGCAACCCTGTTTTAGCAAAACTTTCTGTTTGGTAATCCCATAATCTAACCTCCGTATAATTGTTTTTTAGATTTGAATTATTGGTGTCTGCCCCTAAATTGCACCATTCTCCTAAAACAGAATTTCCTAAAAATCCGTCATGCCCTTTATTTGAATATGCGAATAAAACAGAGTTATTCACTTCGCCTCCAATTTTACAATAAGGACCAATGGTTGTAGCTCCATAAATCTTGGCTCCAAGTTTTATAATAGCGCCTTCACATAAAGCTAATGGACCACGAATTAGAGCACCTTCCATTATCAATGAATCCTTTCCAATATAAATGGGACCGTTAGATGCATTTAAGGTAGCGAACTCTAACTGTGCTCCTTCTTCTAAAAATATATTTTCTGCTGAAATAACATTGTTACTAGCAGGTATAGGCTGCGACTTTCTATCTTTTGTTATAAGATTAAAATCTTCTTGTAAAGCTTCAGCATTTTTAGAAAATATATCCCAAGTATGTTCTATTTTTAGAATATCATCATTAAACTCAAAAGCTTCATATCTTCCAAAATCTATATTCTCTTGGGTATCATTAGTATAGAATGCAATTACATCTTCACCCTTAAAAATGGCCTGATTTTTTTCTAAACTTTTTACCATTTCCACCAATTCTAAATTTGGAAGATATGATGCATTTATCATAATGTTGGATTCCATTTCAACCATTGGATACTTATTAGACAAATAGTCTTCTGTAACTGAGGTAGTAGTTGAGTCTAGATAAGCTTCCCATTTTTCGCGAATCGTTAAAATTCCAACTCTAATATCTGCCACAGGACGTGTATAAGTAAAAGGCAATAAATTATTACGAAACGGACCGTCAAAAAGAATATAGTTCATGAGGCTTACAAGTTAAATGCTAAAATTAAAGATTTTATCTTATTGTACTCAAAGCATTCGTTATTATACCATAAAAGTACGTTAATTGTATAAAATAAAAAAAGTCTTTCCATATTAGAAAGACTTTAAATATATACTATAATTATATGTTGCGTTTATTTTTTAAACTTAGCGTATTTATTTTTAAACTTATCTATACGACCAGCTGTATCAACTAATTTAGATTTACCTGTGTAATACGGGTGAGACGTTCTTGAAATCTCCATTTTAACAACAGGATATTCAACACCATCAACTTCTAAAGTTTCATTAGTATTTGCTGTAGACTTCGTTAAAAACACATCATCATTAGACATGTCTTTAAATGCTACCATTCTATAATTTTCTGGATGTATACCTTTTTTCATCGCTTTACGCTTTTATTCATTTCAATTTTGGAAGTGCAAATTTAAGCTATTTTTTCAAATTGACAATAATTTTTAATATTTTTTATTTCATGTCATTATGTAACGTTTTCATATCTTTGTTTACTAACTAAACAACTAATTTTAAAACCAAAAAAAATGGAATCACCAAAACTTTCACCTGGTAAATTTGCTAAAAATTACGGAATTATATTGGGGTTAATTCTTATTGTAATATCAGTAATGATGTATGTCACTGGCATGCAATTAGAAGGAAAACAATGGCCAATGTATATTTTCTACATTATATTTCCAGTTGTTGTTATTTATGCAATTAATCAATTTAAAAAAGGACAAGGTAATTTATTAACCGTTGGAGAGGCTATAAAAGTTGGTCTTGTTGTAGCTGTTATAAGCGCGTTAGTATTTGCTGTTTATAATTTGCTATTTAACTATGTGATTGATTCTGAATTTACGCAACAAGTAATGCAAGCTGAAATGGATAGGCAATTAGAAAGTGGCGCTTTAACTGAAGAAATGATTGAACAGTCTGCTTCTATTAGAGAAATATTTACCAATCCATTTGTTGGATCAACCATATTTATTGCTCTAAGTGCTATATTTGGTCTAATTTACTCACTTATTGGTGGGTTGATAATGAAAAGAGAAGAATAGTAAATGAATATATCTGTAGTCATACCACTACTTAACGAACAAGAATCTTTAAAAGAATTATATGATTGGATTGCAAAAGTTATGCAATCCAATCATTTTTCATATGAAATCATATTTGTTGATGATGGTAGTACAGATGAATCATGGAATGTAATATCGGAACTATCATCTAAAGATAACAATGTTAAAGGCATACAATTTTTAAAAAACTTTGGAAAATCTCAAGCACTTCATGCTGGTTTTGAAAAAGCCCAGGGTAATGTCGTTATTACAATGGATGCAGATTTACAAGATAATCCAGATGAAATTCCTGAACTCTATAATATGATTATAAATCAAGATTTAGATTTAGTATCAGGATGGAAAAAAAAGAGATTTGATTCTGTTGTTTTTAAAAATCTACCTTCAAAACTTTTTAATTGGGCAGCAAGAAGAACATCGGGCGTTAAACTTCATGATTTCAACTGTGGGCTAAAAGCCTATAAATTAGATGTTGTAAAAAATATTGATGTTAGTGGTGAAATGCATCGCTA
>NZ_DBNGMQ010000035.1:0-5705 GCF_057126245.1 Yeosuana sp.
AACATCCAATTAAAATTGGCTAAACGTTATGAAGATATTTTTAAATTGTTTTTGAAGCATGAAGATAAAATTAGTAGAGTCACGTTTTGGGGAGTAACGGATAAAGATTCTTGGTTAAATGATTTTCCAATTAAAGAACGGACTAATCATCCTCTTTTGTTTGATAGAAACTATCAACCCAAAAAGGCATATTACAAACTTATAAATCTTATAAGTAACTCTAAAAATTAGAATAGTATTATTTAAAAAAAACATAAAAGAAATAACCATGTCAAGAAAAATAATTACACTATTGTGTTTACTAGTTTTTTACTTAAATGTATTTTCACAGACGAATTCCCAAAATCGTACTCATGAAATTTGGGATGACCGTCCTGCGCCAAACAGAGGCAGTGATTCTACCTTGATTCAGGCTGGAGGCTATCCTTATGACGCAGATTGGGAGCAGGAATCTTATCCCATAGGTAATGGTTATATGGGGGCGAATATATTTGGCCGAACCGATACCGAACGGATTCAAATTACAGAGAAAACACTTGCAAATGAAGGACTGTATGGTATAGGAGGTTTAACAAACTTTGCTGAAATATTTTTAGATATCAATCATCTGTCCCCAATAAATTACAAACGTTCATTAAGCTTAAATGATGCGCTATTGAATGTGAGTTATGAATATGAGAATGTGAAATATACCAGAGAATATTTTGCAAACTATCCTGATAATGTAATTGCCGTAAAGCTTAGTGCAAACAAAAATAAAAAAATCTCTTTCACCTTGAGAGCTAAGATACCTTACTTAAGAAGCAGTAAGGAAAAGAACACCAGAACCGGAAAAGCTTTTGCCGAAAACAACCTGCTCACCCTTTCTGGGAATGTTGCACATTTTAATGTCAATTACGAAAGTCAGATAAAAGTAATTAATGAAGGAGGAAAAATTATCGCTCTAAACGCAAATGGGAAGGCAGAAATTATAGTTTCAAATGCAAATTCTGTCGTACTATTGATTGCTGCCGGAACCAATTACGAGTTAAGTGATAAAATATTTCTGGAGGATACCAATAACAAAAAACTGGATGGTAATAAATATCCTCACGAGAAGGTGTCGGGCACAATTGAAAATGCTACCGTTAAAGGATATAGCTCTATAAAAGAGTATCATCTAAAAGATTATCAAGGTCTTTTTTCCAGAGTTAATTTGGTTTTATCGCCTGAAGTTCCACAGGTACCTACAAAAATGTTGGTCGAGAATTATAAAACCAATGCTTCTTCAATTTTTCTTGAAGAGTTAATGTTCCATTTTGGCAGATACCTGTTAATCTCCAGTTCGAGAAAAGGTGCTTTGCCATCAGGATTACAAGGAGTATGGAGCCAATATGAAGTAACACCATGGACCGGTGGCTATTGGCATAACATAAATGTTCAAATGAATTACTGGGGAGCTTTTAACACCAATTTAGCTGAAACATTTATTCCCTATCTGGAATATTTTGAGGCCTATTATCCCAAAGCAACTTTGTCGGCAACCTATTATGTCAAAAGCAATAATCCACAGGCACTAGCGAAAGAATCTGGAAATAATGGGTGGGCCATAGGAACAGGAGCAACCGCCTACAACGTTGGACCTCCGGGTTTACATTCAGGGCCTGGAACCGGAGGGTTTACAAGCAAACTACTTTGGGATTATTTCGAGTTTACCCAAGACTCAGTTTATCTTGTTAAGACTGGATATCCTGCTTTATTGGGCATGAGCAAATTTCTGACTAAAACACTAAAACCTGCTGAAAATGGGCTGCTTCTTGTAGAACCATCTGCTTCGCCGGAGCAAAAGCATAATGGTGAATATTATAGAACAAAAGGTACAACCTTCGACCAGGGCTTTGTATGGGAGACATACAATGATCTATTAAAAGCGGCTCAAATAATTGGTGCAGACGATGACTTTTTAAATACTGCCCGCACCCAAATTAACAAACTTGATCCTATCTTAATCGGAACATCAGGTCAGATAAAGGAATACCGTGAAGAGGAAAAATACAGTGACATTGGAGATCCCCAACATCGTCATATTTCTCATTTGTGTCCTATATATCCGGGAACATTAATTAATTCAAGCAAACCAGATTGGGTGAAGGCTGCCAGCCAAACGCTTGATTACAGGGGGAATAACACCACGGGCTGGGCAATGGCACATCGCATGAACGTGCGCGCCAGAACAAAAGAGGCTGAAAAGGCACATGAAGTGTATACTAAATTCTTAAAAGAACGCACCCTTCCTAATTTATGGACTGTTCACCCCCCATTCCAAATCGATGGCAACTTAGGGACCATGGCCGGTGTAGCCGAAATGTTGATTCAAAGTCATGAAGCTTTCATTGAACTCCTACCCGCTCTTCCAAAAGCCTGGGAAACAGGTTCATTTAATGGTCTTGTGGCAAGAGGCAATTTTGAATTATCACTAAACTGGAAAAAAAGTAAAATTTCTTCATGTAAAGTGATATCGAAAAATGGAGGAAAATGCACTATTAAATATAAGTATATTGAAGGTGTTCAAATAAAAGATCATGTGGGTGAAATAATAACATATACCATAAAGCGGGATAACATTATAGAATTTGATACCAATAAATCAGGGGAATATTTTATTACATTTTGATAGGAGATAATCTACTTATGTAAATTCGTTGCATTAATTATTCAAGTAAAATAAACACATATTATGAAAATCAAGAATCCACTCTTTACTCTAATTGTCTTACTTTTTTTTTTTTGGTTGTTCAAGCAATAAAGAAGAATCCCAAAAGCCAAATATAATATATGTTTTAGCTGATGATTTGGGTTATGGGGATGTATCTGTATATAATGAAAACAGTAAAATTCAAACACCAAATATAGCCAAATTGGCTTCTGAAGGTATTATGTTTACCGATGCACACACATCATCATCTGTCTGCACTCCAACAAGGTATGGGATCCTTACGGGGCGATATAATTGGCGAAGTAATCTAAAATCAGGTGTACTTTACGGTAATTCCAAAGCTTTAATCCCTTCCGACAGAACTACAGTAGCTTCCTTATTAAAGCAAAAAGACTATACTACCGCTTTTATTGGTAAATGGCATTTAGGATGGGATTGGGCAAAAAAAAAACCTGAAGTTTCTGGAGGTAAAGGTTGGAATCCTAAAGATTTTGATAATATTGATTTTTCAAAACCTGTTCAAAATGGCCCTAATGAATTAGGGTTTATATACTCATACGGGCATAATGGTTCTTTGGACATGGCACCTTATGTATATGTTGAAAATGGTATGCCAACAAAAATTCCAGACACCACTTCTGTTAATACAGGGAAATATTCCTGGTGGCGGGAGGGGCCTACTTCCAGTGATTTTATCCATGATGATGTTACGCCAAATTTTTTCCGTAAATCCTTTAAATACATTAAAGAAAAATCCAAAGAAGAAAATCCATTCTTTTTATATCTGGCACTACCCTCTCCACATACGCCCATTTTACCCACAGAGGAATGGCAAGGGAAGAGTGGATTGAACCCCTATGGCGATTTTGTAATGATGGTAGATGCCTATATGGGGCAACTGGAAAAAGTGATTAAAGAAGCCGGGATTGAAAACAATACGATTGTTATTTTTACTAGTGACAATGGCTGTTCACCAGCAGCATACATGGATGAGCTAGAAGATAAAGGCCACTACCCAAGTTACATATACAGAGGGCATAAGGCTGATATTTTTGAAGGAGGGCACCGTGTTCCATTTATTGTTAAATGGCCTCAGGAAATAAAGAAAGAAATAGTGTCAGATCAAACAATTTGTACAAGCGATTTGATGGCAACTGTTGCGAATATAGTCGGATATTCATTGTCAGACAATGAAGGAGAAGATAGCTATAATATCCTTCCTTTATTAAAACAAACGAAACTCGATAAACCAATAAGGGAAGCTGCAGTTCACCATTCTATAAATGGGAGTTTTGCCATCAGAAAAGGCGACTGGAAACTTATTATGTGTCCAGGGTCTGGCGGTTGGAGTTTTCCAAAACCTGATAATAAAGAGGCTATTGATTCATTACCAAAATATCAATTGTATAATTTAAAGAGCGATCCAGGTGAAACTACCAATTTGTATCAAAAAAATACTGAAAAGGTAGCAGAATTAAAAACATTGCTTATTAAGTATATTACTGATGGTAGGAGTACGCCAGGAGAGCCTCAAAAAAATGATTCGATTAATTTTGTTTGGAAGCAAATTGAATTTATAAACTAAATCTAAAAATAACGGAAATGAAAAAGTTACTAGTTGTACTCATCTTAATATCGGTTTTTCAATTGGGAAAAGCTCAAGAAAAATCAAAAGTCGCTCCCAATGATAAACCAGATATGACATGGTTTAAGGAAGCCAAGCTCGGAATTTTCATCCACTGGGGTATTTATGCCGTAAACGGTATTCCGGAAAGCTGGTCGTTTTACAACCATCAGCTTTCGCACGAAGACTATTTAAAACAACTGGACGGTTTTACTGCAGAAAAATACGATCCAAATGAATGGGCTTCATTGTTTAAAGAAGCGGGGGCAAAATATGCTGTTTTAACCACCAAACATCACGATGGTGTTGCCCTTTGGGATACCAAACTGAGTGATTTGAATGTGGTGAAAAGATCACCAGCTCATAGAGATTTAATTGAACCATATTGTGATGCCCTAAGAAAGAAAGACTTAAAAGTTGGCCTGTATTTTTCGCATCTGGACTGGTCGCACTCCGATTACGCCAGCGTATTTAGTGCTGATAAAAGAAAGTAATTTGAAGGCGGAGACATTGATGGCATTAATGAATTTGGCTATCCAAAAGATAGAAATGAAGATCCAAAAGCATGGCAACGTTTTAGAAAATTTCATGCAGGCCAGATTAAAGAATTATCACTCATCTTCAAACCAGACCTGTTTTGGTTCGATGGCGACTGGGAACGCGACGATGAGCAATGGGATATGAAACAACTGCGTGCTAATCTTCGAAAATGGAATGGCAGTGATATTATCCTAAATGCCCGCATGCGAGGATATGGTGATTACTTAACTCCGGAACAAGCCTTACCCATTGTTCGTCCACACGACACTTGGGAATTCTGCATGACCACAAACCATGGCTGGGGTTACCGAATCCCGGACATCAACTATAAGCCTGTTGGAGAAATTGTTAGAACATTCGCCGAAATTATCGGTATGGGCGGAAACCTGTTACTCGATATTGGCCCAAAACCTGATGGAACTATTCCTGAAAAGCAGGTGTACACCCTCAAGAAATTGGGTAAATGGATTGAAAAACATGAAGAAGCTGTTTACAATACCCTTGGTGGAATGGAATTCGGCCATTATTTCGGGCCTTCAACTTTTAGTAAAGATTCAACGACCATCTATTTGTACTACTTCGATACACCACGTGGAGAAATCTCTTTAAAAGGCCTTAGAAATGAAATAAAAAGTGTTCGTGTGGTTGGCGATTCTTCAGGTGAAGAATTGAAGTATCGAAGATCGGGAGGAGCAACATGGTTGAATATTCCTGGAATTCTAATGATTGAGCTACCAGAGTCAAAACTCGATGAATATGTAACCGTCATTGCCATCGACTTGGAAGGCAAACCGGATATCTACCATGGTAGCGGAGGAGCTATTGAAGGAAATTAATCATTCTCTT
>NZ_DBNGMQ010000036.1:0-43637 GCF_057126245.1 Yeosuana sp.
GAAACAATAAATAATTAACCAATAAACTAAAAACAATGAAACTATCTAAACCACTTTTTTTAATGTTAACCCTTGCAGCTATTATTGTAGCTTGTAAAGATCAACCTAAACAAAATAATTCCGATACTGAAATTACAGTGCCAAAAAAAATAGAGGTAGAAGGCAAGGAAGTGACCTATAATACAGGTAATACTACCATGAAAGGCTATATCGCCTTCAATAAAAATACGAACCAAAAACAACCAGGTATTATTGTCGTTCATGAATGGTGGGGACATAACGATTATACACGCGAAAGATCAAATATGTTAGCTGAACTTGGCTACACAGCAATCGCAATTGACATGTATGGTGATGGCAAACAGGCAGCGCATCCTGCGGATGCTGGAAAATTTTCTGGTATGGTCATGAAAAATATAGACGAAGCCAAAGCGCGTTTTGATGCAGCTATGCAAGTCTTAAAAAATCATCCTTCTGTAGATTCAACAAAAATTGCAGCAATAGGATATTGCTTTGGTGGTAGCGTGGTCTTAACTATGGCAAATGCAGGCGAAGATTTAGATGCGGTTGCAGCCTTTCACAGTGGTGTACAATTACCAATTATGCCTAATGATAAATTGAAAGCGAAAGTACTAGTAGCCAATGGTGCAGATGATCCATTTGTGTCGCCAGAATCTATTGCAAATTTCACACGTGCTATGGATAGCATTAAAGCCGATTATACATATGTAGCTTATGAAAATGCAAAACACGCATACACCAGTAAAGGAGCTACTGCTTTAGGCGAGAAATTTAATTTACCTTTAGAATATAATGCGGAAGCCGATGCCAAATCTTGGCAAGCTTTACAAGATTTATTAAACGAAACTTTTAACAATTAAAAAATATAATTATGAAATTTACAAGAAAAGCAAATGCTGAATGGAAAGGAAGCGGAAAAGAAGGAAAAGGAATCTTAACAACAGGGAGTAAAGTACTCGAGAATACGTCATACTCATTTCATACACGATTTGAAGACGGCGAAAAAGGAACCAATCCTGAAGAATTGATTGGTGCCGCGCATGCCGGTTGTTTCGCGATGCAATTAAGTTTCTTATTAAATGAGGATAACTTTACAGCAACCACGTTAGATGTCGATGCAACGGTCTTGTTTGAAGATGGTGCTATCACTAAAATTAGTTTAAATTTAGAAGGAGATGTTCCTGAAATCGATGCAGAACAATTTCAACAAATTGCACATAAGGCCAAGGATGTATGTCCGGTATCTAAATTATTAAATGCAAACATCGAATTAAAAGTAACCTTAAAAAATTCATAGATATATGACAACAACTGTAAAAGCCTACGGAGCTACAGCTGCAACTGAAGATTTAAAACCTTTGGATATAGAACGTAGACAGGTAGGACACGATGATATAAAAATAGATATAACTTATTGTGGCGTTTGTCATAGTGATATACATACCGTAAGAAACGATTGGAAAGGTTCTACCTACCCGGTAGTACCTGGTCATGAAATTATTGGTCGTATATTAGAAGTAGGGAATAGTGTGAGTGCGTTTAAAGTTGGTGATTTAGTCGGTGTAGGATGTATGGTAGATTCTTGCCACACCTGTTCTTCTTGTCAGCAAGATTTAGAACAGTTTTGTGAAAATGGCACTACATTTACATATAATAGTCTGAATAAACATATCCCGGGAACACAGACCTATGGGGGTTATTCTACTACGGTAGTCGTAGATGAGCAATTTGTATTACGCGTTCCAGAACATTTAGACGAAGCAGCCACCGCACCTTTATTATGTGCAGGTATAACCACGTGGTCACCTCTAAGACATTGGAAAGTGAAAAAAGGAGATAAAGTTGGTGTTATTGGTTTGGGTGGATTAGGGCATATGGGTGTCAAATTTGCGAATGCCTTAGGTGCCCATGTGGTTATGATTACCACATCACCAGAAAAAGGTAAAGATGCCAAAGATTTAGGTGCCCATGAAGTTTTGGTTTCAAAAGATTCAGAGGCCATGAAAGCCCACCAAGGAAGCTTTGATTTCATACTCAATACCATTCCTGTTGGTCATGAAATGGATCCATACTTATCACTATTAAAAATTGATGCCTCGATGGTGTTGGTGGGTGCGGTAGAACCTCTAAAACCATTTCACGGTGGCAGTATTATTATGGGACGTAAACGTATTGCCGGTTCATTAATTGGCGGAATCAAAGAAACCCAAGAGATGCTTGATTTTTGTGGAAAACATAATATTACTAGTGATATTGAATTAATTAATATGCAAGATATTAACACCGCCTATGAGCGTGTAACCAGCAATGATGTAAAATACCGCTTTGTGATTAATATGAAATCGCTTAAAAACTAGTTTATAGTTTTACTGAAAGTTATTATAAGCAGCATTTAAATTTAGTTTAAGTGCTGTTTTTTTTAAATGACATGTTCAAAGGTTTAATTAAACCACCACAAAACAAACCTACTTTTTTTATGCCCTTGTGACATGGATACGATATGGTAGTTTGCGTTTACTTTTTTAAGCTGTTTTTCAATTTTGATGAGGTTATCTGCTTTAGCGACCAGACTGGTAAAAACTTTTACCTGATCTTTAAACAAAACACTTTCCTTTATTAATCGTTTAATAAAGAGCGCTTCACCACCATTACACCAAAGCTCATTGGCCTGACCTTCAAAATTAAGAGTAAGCTCTTTTCGGTCAGTTTCGTCTCCTAAATTTTTAAGTTTTCTAAACGATCCTTTTACGGCGTCTTCTCTAGAACTATGAAAAGGAGGATTACATATGCTAAAATCAAATCGTTCATGTGCTTGAATAATATTTTTAAAAAGAAAACTCTTATTTTCTTGGAGTCTTATTTCAATATTATCTTGCAATGCTTCCGTTTGTAGTATATTCGCTTTGGCTATATTTACAGCTTCCGCTTCACTATCTGTGCCAACCATAGTCCAGTTAAAATGTTGCGTACCAAGAATGCAATAAATCGCATTGGCACCAGCACCTATATCTAGCCCCCGAAGATTAGAATTCACATCGACACCAAATTTTTCAGAAAGAAAATCTCGTAAATGCAGCAGATAATCTAAGCGACCAGGAACAGGAGGTATGAGATATCCTTTTGGTAAATAATAATCCTCTAGTTTAAAATCGGTAAGCAAAATCGCTTTATTCAGTTCAAGCACAGCCGTTGACAAACTAAAATCAATGGTTTCTTCGCCAGCGGGATTTATAATTATATGCTCCTGCAAGGCAGTATGGTGTTTTACCAAACTTTCTAGATTATAACGGTCTCGATACGGGTTTTGAGGATGCATCTATTTAAAAGTACTTCATTTCAAAGTTGCTAAGTTATTGGTATTCATCCTTTATAAAATCTAAATCGAGCACATTAAAATTATTTGCAGCCTTAACGAGTAACGTTGAACCTATTGTTTCAAATAAATCATTGGTTTTAAGGACAAATTGTGCTTGTTTTTCTATCCTATAATTAGGAATCCCAATTAATGTTAAATCAGTAGTTGCAGAATATTGCTTTATGATGTCATAAAAAGGTTCTTGTTCTACAGCGTTATTAATAATTTTTATTTCAACAATTACTCTTAAATTGTCGACTAGTTCATGAATTTTGGAATAAATCAAGTCGGTATCAACATTGTTGTTATTCAAAAATAAAACTCTAATTTTAGTGTCGTTCCATTTAGGAGAAGCGATAATGAATCTGGCAATATTCAACATCATTTCAGCATTCTTACTATCGGTTTCTCGCCACCATAAATCAACGGTTTGATAATTCCCGAACTTTGTTTTTTTATCAAAATCTAAATACAATAAATTATAATCTAAATGCAACAGGGTCTGCGTCATTTTCGAATATTCTACAGAATTCTCCAGCCCTTTGGGCCAGCCCATCATAATGGTATTGGGTTCAACGCCCGAAAACCCAAACGTAGTAGCTATATTTGTGATGCCAGTATATATATTGTCAACTTTTACTTGACGTGCAAAAATCCCAAGATCGCTAAACGTTTCATCTCTTACTATTTGTTCCGTTTTTTTAAAGGGCTTATAATTATCCTTTCCCACAATCAGTTTAAAATTTGTGACAATCCCTGTGCGACCCGATACCGTTTTACATAACTCCAATAAGTACGACTGATGTTTACTTTGCCCACTAAACAAAATAATATTTGGATTCCAATTAGAATTTTCATCACCCGCGTTAGCATTTATCTTCTTTAAGCCTTTGTTTACTACATTTTCCCAAACACTTCGCCAAACATCGTTAGATTGTAGTTTTACTTCTTTACGCTGCAATCCAAAATATAAAATACCGACAATGGCAAAGGCAGCAATCATAGCTATCATATCTAGTTTGAACATGACCGTAAAACAAGCTACGAAGCCAATTAAACCAATCCATCGCTTAATTTTGAATGTGGGTTGAAAATCTGGATTTGCCCAACTTTCAAGAAAATAAGACACATTAATAAAACCATAGGCGGTTAAGTAGAACATAGAGACCACACGAGCAATAACATCTAATTCCCCTATTAAAATTCCAGCTTCAGCAATAATAAAAACCATAAATAAGGCATTTACAGGTTCTCCGTTTTTACCTTTTGCTTTTCCGAATATTTTTGGGGTTACCTTGTCTATAGACATGGCTTGTAAAATTCTTGGGCCACCAAGAATGCCTCCTAAAGCCGAGGACAACGTAGCTCCCCAGATTCCTGCAACCACAGCCGGTGCATATAAGGCAATTTTCATTAAAAAATTATAATCTGTTTTTAATATTTCAGAATCAACATTAAAAGCAATATAAACGGCAAGTCCCACATATACTAGAAGTCCTATGCCAATAGCGGATAAGGTTCCTAAAGGAATCGACTTTTTTGGGTTTTTTAAATCTCCACTCATGGCAATACCCGCTGTAAACCCTGTAACAGCAGGAAAAAATATGGCAAACACAATTTCTAAACTAACAGAATCGGTTGTAGAAAATAAATGTAAGGTTTCAGGCTGATAGTTTGAAGTTCCAAAAAATATGGAAATTAGAGAAATTACAATTGCTGTAAGAACAACAAATTGCGCTTTGAGTGCAACCGAGGTACTAATTAAAGCTAAAATAGTAAGTGATATTAGTGCAATAGTACCTGTTAATCTAATATCATTAATAGTCATTCCAAAACCAAAATAACCATTAAAACTTTCAGAAAACCCAACCAAATACAAGGCAATAGAAAAAGCAGTTCCAACATATAATGCAATACCAATAGATCCTCCAATAGGAATTCCCATACTTCGTGATAACACGTAATAAATACCACCAGCACCTATTTTTTTATCGGATGCTACAGATGAAACACTTAAACCAGTAGTAACGGCAATAACATGAGCAATGATAATAATGATGATAGCACCAAATAAGCCAGCATTACCAACAACCCAACCTAAACGCATGTACATTATTACACCTAGTATGGTTAATAATGAGGGTGTAAAAACACCTTCAAATGTTCTATATTTTTTTTTATCGGCCATTTTCTGTTTTTTTTTAGAGAATGTTCTAAAAAACTATGTGAATATAACTAATAATTCTTCTTTTCAAGATAAATGTTTCTGTGATATTTTATTATTAAAATACTCGTGAACTCACAAGTTTGATTTTTATAAAAACTAGCTAGAGCGTTAAGAAAACGTTTTACAGAATTTTTCAGGAAATTAAAACAAATTACTTTATTAATTTTGTTTTTAAGGTGTTAACAAAAAGAATATTACCTAATTTATCGTATCCTTCAAAAAGTTTAATTCTATTTTCAGATTTTACGATACTTTCATGAAAGCCTATTAAAGTAAGGTCGGCATCTGCCGAAAATTCATTAATTAAATCAATTTTACTCTTAGATACATCAAGAGGTAATACATAAATATTATTTGAAGAAATTGGTAATCTACCAGTTGATGCCAGTTGAATCAGGTTATTTTGTTCCTCTTTTAAGTGCTCAACTTGGAAGGCCGCAAAGATTTTTATTTTTCCTTTTTTCCATTCAGGGTGTCCTAAAATTACATAGGATAGTAAGATCATTAAATTCGTGTTTTCAAAATCTTCCTTACGTATCCATATATGAATATCTTTTTTGTAGCCAAATCCTCTGTCAGAAGTCGCTAGAATTCCAATATCTAAACCTATGGTTTTTATCAAACTGTAATTATCAAATATTTCAGATAACCATTCTTTTTCACCTCTTTTATATTCGAACAGTATCATATTATTTGGTTGTCCCGAAATTCCCGGTTGCTGAATAGCGTGAGCAATAGCCGATGTTGTTGATGGTGTAACCAAAGTTTCAACAAAAACATTTGATTTATTATCTGCTATATTATGTATTAACTTTTCTAATATTACTTGGGCAGATTTTTTAGATTCCCGAGATAAATAAGCCTTTTCAAAATGCAAATACATACCAAATCCATAGCTATGAGAGATCCATTTCATCAATTCAAGAGCCCCTAATCTTTTAAAACTGTCTTGAGAAAGACAAATAACAGCCGGTCTCCATTCTTCTTCAGTACTTTGTTTTTCAGCCTTTTGAAGGAATACCTGTAATCTTCTGCTCAATTGTTGAATAACCCCTTGAAAGATACTCGCCATTCCTGATTTAGTTCCACTTTTTGAGGAAATGTATAAGTAGAGTAAAATCATTAATAAAATGGCTGTAAGTGCATACGGAGTATTTATTTTAAACATCAGATAAATACACATAATAGTCCCTAAAAGTGACAAATACCACTTAGATTTAAATGATGGTCGATAGGATGGATCAGCTGCAAAATGCTGCATAAAGGAAATCAAACATAGTGAGCCATAGGTTACCAAGAAAAACATGGAAATTATTTCTGCAACGGCATTTACATCCCCCATTAAAATAAAAGCAAAGGCAATTATACTCGTTATAATCGTCGCGTTTCTAGGCTCATTATTTTTTTCTGTACCCTTAGAAACCCATGAATTCATTAATTCTCTAGGAAAAACCTTGTCACCACCAATTGCTTGCAACGTTCTTGGTGCAACCATAAAAGATCCTAAAGCGGATGAAATAGTGGCTGCCGCTAATCCTATGGGTATAATAGGTCCCCAATAAGCTATATTACTCATAATTAGCTGATTATTTATAAGATCTGTCGTCGAGGCCGATGAAGCGAGTTTATAGGCAATAAAAACGTAAACTATCATTCCGATAATTGTAGCAGACAGCGTACCAAGTGGTATCGATTTTTTCGGATCCTTTAAATCTCCAGATAATCCAACTCCAGCCGTCATTCCTGTAAACGCAGGAAAAATAATAGCAAATACATAAAAAAATCCTTTATCGTTACTTATGTTTTTAAAAAGTAGAGACGTATCAAACGTTTCACTAAATTCAGTAGACCCAGCAAAGAAAAAAATAAGTGAGATGGTCAGAATTGTAACTACAATATATAAGGCCTTCATTCCCATATCAGCCCCTTTTTTAACCATTAACCAAACTAATAAAAGGAGTGCAGGGATACTAAACAATCTGTTATCATAAATTTCGTATCCAAAATTAACTTCAATCCAGGGTTTAATAACTTCAAACGATTCTGCAAAGGCTATTACATAAAATGCGACACTTATAGCCTGAGAAAAATATAATGCAATACCTATTGCAGCACCAATATTAATTCCAAAAGATCTAGAAATAATAAAATATTCACCACCACCTTCCACTTTCTGATTGGTAGCAATTTCTGCCAATGCCATGGCTGTGGGAATTGTTACTAAATGACCTATCAAAATAATGAAAAGTGTTCCCATAAAACCTACTGACCCAACTGCGAAACCAAATCGCAGGAACATAACAGCTCCTAAAATTGTAGAAATAGCTGTTAAAAACACAGGAAGTGTTGTAAACTTTGATTTTTGTTCCATAAAGTTAGTCTATCAGTTTATATATAAATATATCGAATAAATAAAAGCAAATTACAATTCGCTTCAACATAATCACAAACGTTAAAACACTCGTGTGTTATTATATCTATGATTATGTCAAATTTTGGGCAATGCGTTATTGCCCTGATTGTTGTAAATTGTATTATAATGTCCCGCGTTTTGTAACTTGAGCTTTATTCACAAGGTTTTTATTTTAAATTATTGAGTTCATGAATCTCCTTTGTCGCTTTGTTTATAAGCAGCACAGAACGTTAAGAAATAGTCCTGTGGACTATTTTAGTGAAATCGAAGATTCAATTAAGTCAATGGGGGTACCAGCCTGGTGCTTTGTTAAACTAAAGTTTCTTCTGCGATGTTAATAAAACCGCTTGCGGTTCACGAGTTCTTATTTATTAAATAGGAGTAGAGCAAATAATCCCTCTTTTTACTACTAAAAAGTATGGAATATTAATGTATGCAAAACTATATATAATTTTGATTATCAATTATTTAACATATTATTTTATAAACTATCACTAATTTAACCTATTTTTATAAAGTTAATTATTTGGACAGCCTTCTTTTTTAATTTCTCACAATTTTAATAAATCCTTTGCTTTCTCATTTTTTAATAGACCTTGACAGACTAAAATAGTATCAGAAACTGCTCAAGAATTTGGCATGTCGTATCAAATTAAATCATCACTATTTAGTGATATTTATAATCATACCAAAATGCTTCGTTTTTAAGAAAACGCAAAAAGTAAGTGTTGTTTTTAAAGAACAAAACAAATGTTGAATAATAAAAAAATAACAAATGATAAAACAATTTATAAATAAATTAATGAATACTAATAACAATAAAATTATGAAAGAAGGTACTGTAAAATTTTTCAATCACGCCAAAGGATTCGGTTTTATAACCGTAAAAGATTCAGAAGAAGAAATTTTTGTTCATACCTCAAACGTTATTGATCGAATAAACGAAAACGACAATGTGACTTTTGATGTTGAAAAAGGAGAAAAAGGTTTAAGTGCTACCATGGTAAAACTAGTGTAAACCAATAAATACGATTATTAGAAACCACCTCAAGGGTGGTTTTTTGTTTTACGACTACCTGAATAACCTAGTCACACCTCAATTAAACAATCTAACAAATTTCAATGGTTACCTTTGCAAATAATAAAATATCCATCTAAATGGCAAATAGCATTAAACAACAACATGAAATTTTAGATAAATTAAAAATTCGAGCCTTGTATCCCATGCAAGAGGAAGCCTTGGCGGTTATCAAATCAACTACTAATACGATGTTATTATCGCCTACGGGCACAGGTAAAACATTGGCATTCTTATTGCCTTTACTTGATATTCTAGATCCAACTAACAACGATGTACAAGTACTTATCATTGTGCCGTCTCGAGAACTTGCCATTCAGATTGAGCAAATCGCCAGAGATATGGGTTCTGGTTTTAAGGTCAATGCCCTGTACGGTGGTAGACCCATGTCTAAAGACAAAATAGAAATTAAACATGTTCCTGCTATTTTAATAGGAACGCCAGGTCGTATTCTCGACCATTTTGATAGTGATCGTTTTTCTAGATCCAGCATCAAAACTCTTATTCTAGATGAATTTGATAAATCACTTGAAGATGGTTTTGAGGAAGAAATGAAAGCTATTATGGGACTATTACCAAGTATCAATAAGCGGATTCTCACTTCGGCGACGCAAGGTATCAAGATTCCTGGTTTCGTGCGTTTGAATAAGCCAACAATAGTAGATTATTTAAATGTAAAACGAACGTCTACTTTAGCCATCAAAACGGTAGTATCAGAAACTAAAACCAAACTACCTGCCTTATTAGAATTGTTGCTTCATATCGGAAACTACCAAGGCATTGTATTTTGTAATTTAAGAGATAGTATTGATATGGTAAGCCAGTTTCTAAAGCGAAATAAAATAAGTCATTCCTGCTTTTCTGGAGGTATGGAGCAAAAGGAACGAGAGCGTTCTTTGATAACCTTTAGGAATGGATCAAGTCAAGTGCTTATTGCTACTGATTTGGCATCGAGAGGTATTGACATTCCAGAACTTAAGTTTATTATTCATTACGAATTGCCAAGACATAAAGAAGAATTCATTCATAGAAATGGCCGGACAGCCAGAGTTAATGCCAAAGGTACTGCCTACGTCTTGAAATGGAAAGACGAACATTTACCTGACTTTATCAAAACAGCTAAAGGTATTAATGTGTCCAAAAAAGCAGCCCGTGCATCGCAATTTTGGGAAACATTATTTATATCGGGTGGTCGGAAAGACAAAATTTCAAAAGGTGATATTGTTGGTTTATTTATGAAACAAGGCGGATTGACACAAGACGAACTTGGCACCATTGAACTCAAACAGGACTGTGCGTTCGTTGCGGTGCCACTCACGAAAGCGAAGCAGTTAGTGGGCACCTTAAACAACACTCGTTTAAAAAAGAAAAAAGTCAGGATTACTTTTTTAAGCGACTAAAAGACTACTTATAGCCTTGCGACTTTGCAGTTATAAGTTAGTCTCGTGAATTTTAAGAATTACGATTATGACCTTAGGTGCGAATGATATAACTTAAAGAAAATGTTATGTAACATGAAAGGAATAGTGCAGCCTTACCTTTGATTTGTGATACTTATTTAACGTCACTAATCTTATAACTATGAAAATTAAAAACCTACTACCAGCTTTTGCAATAGCAATGGTTGTATTATTCATGGGTTGTTCAAACGACGACAACTCACAATCAAGTCTTTTACCAACAGTTGATTCTACCGGTCCTGAAAACAATGCCGTTGATGTGACTCTTAATCAAGTTATAACAGTAGCCTTTAGTGAAGCTATGGATCCAGCAACTATTAATGCCGAATCTTTTAGTGTAATGGAAGGCGCAAATAATGTAAGTGGTATTGTAAGCAAGTCTGGTACAACAGCAAGTTTTACACCGGACAATGTGTTGATGGCTTCAACAAATTATACAGCGACTGTATCAACCGATGCTAAAAACATGAACGGGAACGCCATAAGTACAAATAAAGTATGGAGTTTTACTACCAGTGCTTTAGCTGATGCTATTGCACCAACGGTCCTTTTAACGGATCCTCTTGATAGCGATACAAACATTGCTAGAAATAAAGTTATTACTGTATCCTTTAGTGAAAACATGTATGCATCATCTATTAATACTGGAACGTTCACACTAAAACAAGGAACTAATGCAATAGCGGGAACCGTTTCTTATTCAGGAACTACAGCAAAATTTATTTCATCAACTGTTCTTGCAGCCGATATGCTTTACACTGCAACAATAACTACAGGAGCGAAAGACTTAGCTGGAAATAATCTTGGAGCTAATACTCAATGGAGTTTTACAACAAGTAGTAATGCCGCAGGTTTAGCCGTTGTTGACCTTGGCACAGCTGGAAATTATGTTATTCTTGCAAAAACAGCAATCAATAACAATCCAACATCTGCAATTACGGGTAACTTAGGATTAAGCCCTGCTGCGACATCGTATATTACAGGATTATCCCTAACAGATTTTACAGGTTATGCAACGTCCGCACAAATTACCGGACATGTGTTTGCTGCAGATATGGCTTCACCTACTTCTGAAAACCTTACGACTGCGGTTGAAAATATGATTACAGCTTATAATGATGCAGCCGGACGTCCATTACCAGATTTTGTTGAACTGGGAACAGGAAACATTGGTGGCAAAACATTAACTGCAGGTCTTTATAAATGGACCAGTACTGTTACAGTGCCTGCTGACGTGACTATTTCAGGAACGGCAGATGATGTATGGATTTTCCAGATTTCAGGTGATTTAAACATGAGTGCTGCTACAAAAATAACGCTAGAAGGTGGGGCAAAAGCCTCAAACATTTTCTGGCAGGTAGCCGGAGAAGCAACCTTTGGAGCGACTTCGCATTTTGAAGGTGTTATCTTGTCAATGACAGGCATAACGCTTCAAACAGGAGCTTCGTTTAATGGGAGAGCCTTAGCACAAACAGCGGTAATTCTTGATGGAAATACCGTGGTAAAACCACAATAAATTAAATTTTTAATAGTACTGAAAGAGGTGTTCCGATGGGACATCTCTTTTTTTTTGAAGATACTTTTGAAAAACTAATTTAGAATAAAGATTCCTTTTTTAAAATTTTATCTCTAAAGTTTCTTTTACGATATTAATCAAATCGCTTACGGTTCACCAGCTCTTATTTCTTAAATAGGAGTGGAGCGAGTAAAAACTATTTTTATGAGAAGACGCAGAAGTAAAGCATAATGTTTGTGGAATGGTATTTATGAATACTTATAATTGTCTAATTATTTCAATGACTGATAAACATCATTTCGCATAACAATAAGGCTAATTAACTTTAAAGTTATGAAAAAATCACAATTCTTAAAATTTACTTTAAGCATTATCATTTTCATAATGCCTTTGATAATAGCATTCGGTCAAAAAGATCTTTCAGCAACAGATATTGTTAAGAAAGCTGATGATAATATGCGTGGTAAAACTTCAGAAGCGGCTATTACTATTAAAATAATCAGACCTACTTGGAGTAGAGAAATGACTATGAAAGCTTGGTCTAAGGGTGATGATTATTCTATGATTTTAGTTACATCTCCAGCAAAAGAAAAGGGCACTGTTTTTTTAAAACGCATAAAAGAGGTTTGGAACTGGATTCCGACTATCGAGCGTAACATCAAATTACCACCCTCTATGATGTCGCAAAGTTGGATGGGAAGCGACTTTACCAATGACGATTTGGTAAAAGAAGCCTCTTCGGTAATGGATTATGACCATACCTTGTTAGGTAAAGAAACGGTTTTAGATAAAGAATGTTATAAGATTCAAATGATTCCTAAGCCATCAGCCGCGATTGTTTGGGAAAAGGTAATTGTCTGGATAGATACTGCAGATTTTTTACAGTTAAAAGCTGAATTCTATGATGAAGACGGCTCATTAGTAAACATTATGAATTCCAGTGATATAAAAGAATTAGGTGGAAGAAAAATAACGTCTAAAATTGAAATGTTCCCAGTTGATAAAAAGGGAAATAGTACAGTTATCATTTACAATGCTATCGTTTTTGATGTGCCCATTAATGATAATTTCTTCACCACAAGAAATATGAAACAATTAAAATAATGTTATTAAAACTAGCTTGGTTAAACATATGGCGTAATAAACGCAGAACAATCATCACCGCTACCTCTGTATTTTTCGCCGTGTTACTGGCTATAATTTTTCGTTCGTTAACCGATGGTATTTATGATAATATGATTCATAACGTGGTGAGTTATTCCTCCGGTTACCTGCAAATCCACCAAAAAGGGTATTGGGATGAGCAATCTATTGATAATACATTTGAAGAAGATGAACAATTGTATCAGGGCTTACTTAAAAACCCAAATTTTACTCATTTAATACCGCGTTTGCAAACATTTGCACTGGCATCATATACATATAAAACAAAAGGTGTTCTTATTTTAGGAATAGATCCTGCCAAAGAAAAGGAGGTCAACAACCTTCACGAAAAAATTATAGATGGAGAATACATTGAAACCATTAATGAAAATGCTGTTGTTTTAGGCGAAGGTTTAGCATCTCAATTAAAATTAAGGGTGAATGATACTTTGGTGCTGTTAGGTCAAGGTTATCACGCAAGTAGTGCATCAGCAAAGTACAGAGTAAAAGGCCTTATAAAACTAGGAGCAATAGAACTGAATAATAATGTGGTTTATATGCCTTTGCAACAATCACAATACATGCATGGGGCCGAAAATAGGTTAACATCCGTTTCGGTAATGTTAGATAAAACAAAAAACTTAAAAAAACTAAAACAGTCTATACAAGAATCAATAGATTCTGACACTTATGAAGTAATGAGTTGGAAAGAAATGATGCCAGAAATGGATCAGTTTATCGAAGCAGATAGTACAGGACATAATATTATTATTGGCATCCTGTATTTTATCATTTCTTTCGGGTTATTTGGTACGTTGTTAATGATGATTTTTGAGCGAAAGCACGAGTTAGGAATCTTGATTGCTATAGGAATGAAAAAGCATTTACTGGCTTTGGTACTGTTATTAGAATCTATTATGATTTCCTTAATTGGTTGTTTTACAGGTGTTATTGCAGGTGTACTGTTAATAAAATGGTTTACCATACATCCCGTTCATTTTACTGGAGAACTGAAAGAAGTTTATGAAGATTACGGTATAGAATCCATTATATACTTTTCTAATCATGAGAAAATTTTTATTATTCAAACTTTAATCGTTTTACTATTATCTATTCTATTAGCCTTTTATCCAGGGTATAAAGTGATGAAATTAAAACCTGTTGAAGCTATAACTAGTTAATTATGTTGTTTCAAATTGCTTGGCGAAATATTTGGCGTAATAAAGCCCGAAGCTTAGTTGTAATAAGCTCTATTATTATTGGTGTGTGGGCAGGTATTTTTATTATGTCTTTTGCTTGGGGTTTATATAAAAACAATATTGATGAATCTGTTTATAGACAATTATCTCACATTCAAATTCATCATCCAACTTTTGATGAGGAGAATGATTCTAAATTCACTATCACAAATACGGATGAGATTGTAAAACAATTACAATCTGATGATCGCATTGCTTCGGTAAGTTCTCGCGTTATTTCCATAGGAATGATCACGTCTCCAACAACAGCAAGTGGTGTGAAGATTTACGGAATCAATCCTGCTTCAGAAATTACTCAAATTAGATTGAATGAGTATGTAAGAGAAGGCGCATATTTTGATTCAGGAAAACAAAATGAAATTCTCATTGGAGAAAAATTAGCAAAAAAACTTAAAGTTAAGTTTAAAAGTAAAGTGGTTTTAACCTTTACCAATGTTAATTCGGAAATCGTTTCAGGTGCCTTTAGAATTAGCGGAATTTACAGATCTAAAAACATTTCGTTAGACGAAGTAAATGTATATGTGCAACAAAAATACTTGCAGGAACTATTGGCGCTAAAATCATCAGAAAGTAACGAGATAGCTATATTGGTAAAAGATGAAGAACAATTAGATGCCATTAAAAAGCTCAGTGTCGGAGTAGTGCCTAAAGGAAAAATTGAAGATTGGAAAGCGCTTTCGCCAGAGTTAAGCATGATTATAGAGTCATTTAATTTATACACCTACATTATTAGCGGCATTATTCTTTTAGCATTAACATTTGGCATTATAAATACAATGTTAATGTCTGTTTTGGAGCGCATTCGAGAGCTCGGAATGTTGATGGCTATTGGTTTGAATAAGCGTAAAATATTCATAATGATTATACTGGAAACAATCTATTTAACAGTAATAGGTAGCCCAATTGGTCTGTTAGTTGGATGGTTAACCGTTACAGTATTAGGAACAACTGGAATTAATATTTCTATATTTTCTGAAGGCTTATCATCCTACGGATTCAGTTCTATGATTTATCCTGATTTAGAGCATGAAAAGTATGAGATTATTGTAATAATGTGTTTAATAACAACCATTTTATCGGCTATTTATCCAGCTTATAAAGCGCTACAATTAAATCCATCAGAAGCAATACGTAAAATTTAAAGTTATGGCAAAAACAATTATAGATGCACATAATGTGAGTAAAACATTTAACCCAAAAACAATTCCAGTACATGCTGTTCAAAATGTGCATGTCCATATAGAAGAAGGAGAGTTTGTGGCTTTAGTTGGGCCTTCTGGTTCAGGAAAATCTACCTTATTGAATATGATGGGCGGATTAGATGAACCAACAGCAGGAAGCGTCATTATAGATGGTGTAGAAGTTACAGAGTTATCAGAGAACAAGTTAATAGATTTCAGATTACATAATATTGGGTTTGTATTTCAGGCGTTTAATTTAATTCCTGTCCTTACCGCAAAAGAGAATGTAGGTTTTGTATTGCAGTTGCAACATATATCAAAAGAAGAACGTAAAAAAAGAGTATTAGTATTACTAGAAGAAGTGGGACTTCAAGATAAAATAGACAGTAAACCAGGTGAATTATCTGGAGGTCAGCAACAACGTGTAGCGGTTGCAAGAGCATTAGCCTCTAAGCCAAAAATAATATTAGCAGATGAACCCACAGCAAATTTAGACTCGAAATCTGCTGATAATTTGCTGGATATTATGGCAAAACTGAATAAAGAAGAAAAAATAACCTTTTTGTTTTCTACGCACGACCAAAGAGTAATTAAAAAAGCAAGAAGAGTAATAACATTGGTTGATGGCAAAATAGATTCAGATGCTGAGCAAGTACCTACCTAATCATTATGAAAAGGTTGTTTTTAACATATCTGTTACTAATCACTTTGACTACTATATACGCCCAAGAAAAGGAGGAAAAGTTAGTGCTGTCTGGTTATGTTAAAAATCTACACGAATTCAGCTTTATTAACAGCTTAGAACAGTTACAATGGACGACCTTATTGCACAACAGATTGAATTTTAAATATATTCCTACGGAAAAACTTACTGTTAGGTTAGAATTTAGAAACAGGCTGTTTTACGGTGACAATGTTAAAAATATATTCGGTTTTTCAAAGTTCATTTCTCAAGACCATGGGATTACGAATCTTTCCTGGAATATAATCGACAACAAAGACATCCTTTTCAATACAACCATTGACAGGGCTTTAATTAATTATGCAAAAGGAGATTGGGATATTACCTTAGGAAGACAGCGTGTTAACTGGGGAATGAATTTAATTTGGAATCCGAATGATATCTTTAATACCTATAATTTTTTAGATTTTGATTATGAAGAACGTCCTGGCAGTGATGCTTTAAGAGTACAATATTATTTAGATGATTTCACTAAAATTGAAATAGCCGCAAAAAAGGGGGAAAGTGACGATGATAAAATAGTAGCAGCAATGTATAAGTTTAATAAAGAGTCTTATGACATACAGCTTATTACAGGTGTTTATCAAAAAGATTGGGTTATTGGAGCCGGTTGGGCTGGAAACTTAAAAAATGCTGGTTTTAAAGGAGAAGTCTCTTATTTTGTGCCTTATGAAACTTATGTTGATTCAGAAAATGCGTTGAGTGCAGCGATATCGTTAGATTATGGTTTTAAAAAAGGATTGTACATCAATGGCTCTGTTTTATATAATAGTAGTGCAGCCGAGGCGTCTGGTAACATGGGGTATTTGTTACATACCAATTTAAGTGCAAAATATTTAATGCCCTATAAATATTCAGGATTTCTGCAACTGGCTAAAGAATTTACACCAATTTTTAGGGGCACTATAAACACTATTTACTCACCAACCAATCATTCCGTCATCATAATGCCAACCCTTGATTATTCAGTGGCTACCAACTGGGAACTTAATTTCACAGGGCAATCTTTTTTTGAATTTGAAAATTATCAGACTTTAGGGAATAGTCTTTTTGTGAGACTGCGCTGGAGTTTTTGAATTTAATATAAATAATGATATGTAATTTCTTTAATTATGTCAAATATTGCTAAAAAAGCTTTAGCACTAATTGTCATAATTTGTAATATAATGTACCGCGTTATGTTTCTTGAGCTTTATTCGCAATAAATTTATTTGATGTTATTGTGCTCATGAATCTTCGATTTGGTAAAAAGCATGGCAGAACGTTAAATAAAGGTCTAGTAAAACCTTTTTAGCGAATGAGCCAGCTAGCGTTTTATCTAACTACAGTTTCTTCTGTAATGTTAATTAAAGCGAAGAATGAGATTAGGCACTAGACAAACTCATTCAAAATTCATGAGCCTTATTTATTAAATAGGAGTGAAACGAGTAAACACTCCTTTTATGAGAGGACGTAGGAGGGAGGCATAATGTGTGTGGAATGATTTATTTTCAATAATTACTTTTTATAGTTATAATTTTAAAATTACTTTTCATTTAGACTGATAAACATCATTTCTTTTTGCCATAAGATCAACTAGCTTTGATTTTCAATTCTTAAAATTAGTTGCCGTAATAGGTGGAATAATACCAAGCTATAGCAACTACTACAACCCGTTAAGCCAATCTAAAAAACGTGAATAAAAGATTGAGAAATGAGGAACATCCCAATAAAAATATCGCTAAAGAAGTCTATTACTTACTCCGCATTTAAAGTTCTTATAGCCCTTATGCTATTGGGTTGTTCATCGACAAAAAAAATGAAGCAGAAAACAAACCTTTTAGGGTTGGATCAAAATGCTACACATGTATATAGTAGTAATAATGGCAATACAGCAACTTCTGAACAAGATTATAATTTAGATAATCATGACTATATTAGCGAAAAACTAGAGCTAACATCACTAATCCTTCCCAATTCTAAAAATTCATTGACACAAATCGTTACTAGTACAGAAGAAAACGAAATTGTATCACAGGCTATTTTAGCCGAAGAATTTACAAATTTTAATATTTTAGACATTAAAACTCCGGTGGCTGATAAGATAGTAGAAAATTACCTATACAGCGAAAACAAGGAGCCTAGTGGTCATTGCCTTTCTGTAAGTAAAGGTCGTTTTGAACAAGCTTATGAAGAGATTTACGGTCACTTGCTCTATCAAGATCTACCAGATAGTATGGCATCAAAATTCTATAATCCGAAACAGGTGTTTAATATGCTTTACGATTCCGCTTCAGACACGTATGAAGGATGGCGAAGCCTCCCAAAAACATATAGGGGCAAAGGTAATGCAGGTGCTATTGCCTATGCCGGTATGGGTACTTTGGTTGATTCATTAGGAATTTGGAGTGGCCAATTAAGACCTGGAGCACTCATGCAAGTTTGGCGGTATAAAGAAGATTATGAAAAGGTAGTCAAAGGCGTAAATGTTAAAAAACTTGATTCTTATGGACATTCGTTCATTTTTATAAGCTATGTGTGTAATGAAAAAAATGAAATTATAGGGCTTAAAATTGCCGATCAAGGTTTTCAAAGCAGCAGACCTATAAAGCCTCGGTATTATCAAGTTTGGTGGGCAGTAAATCTTAGTATCTAGAGGACAAATCTGTAGTAAAATACAATTTTAACATTTTTAATGTAATTACTTCTTATCTAATACGTTAGAATAATGTATTTTGGCTTCCAAATCTATAAAAACCCTTCATGTTATTTTATTCGCTACTATTCTCTTTAGGATTTATAAACGAAATACCACCTAAAATAGACAAGGTGGCAGTGTATGAACTTGTTCCTGAAAAGTCCTTGCTTATGGAGGAAACTATGAATTTTAAGAAAGGTATAACTTTTGAGTTTAAAAAAAATTTAGATAGTATTGCCATTTCTTATGCCGGCACCAAAATAGATTCTGGTAAACTTCGTTTGCGTTTAAAAGAAGACCTTAGGTTGGGCACTATATCTTTTGATAACATTAAAACAGCTTTTACCAATCAATTAGTAGATAAGATTATACCTCATTGGTACGGTACTCCTTGGAGTTTTGAGGGCCATACAGCTATACCTAACCATGGTGAAATTGCATGTGGTTATTTTATATCAACCACTTTGCGAGATATGGGTATAAATCTCAACCGATATACAATGGCTAAAAAATCACCTATTGATGAGGCTAGAATGATTAGTTGTGGCTCGGTAATTAACAAGATTGTTCAGGACACAACCGAAAAAGCCTTTGAAGAGATTGATTGCTTAACGAAAGAGGGACTCTATTTTATAGGTTTTGACGATGGGCATGTGGGATTTCTTTTAAAACGTGAAGGTAAACTATTTCTAATCCATTCCAACTATCTTTCTCCAGTGTCGGTCTGTATGGAAACTCTCAAAGAATCACGAGTTTTTAAGAGTTTTACTAAATTTCATCTTGTGGCTATTTCTCATAATGATACCCTTTTGCAGCGTTGGTTAGATAATGGTTTGGTGTTGTAATAAATAACAATAAATCTACGAATATTAATAAGCATTCTAATAAAATAGCTTTTACATACGCGAGAACTTTTAATTATCCTGTAGATTATAATTAGTTTCCGTAATTCGATCTGGTTGATAGCATATAGTCCTACGGCCAATATCTGATGTTATATTAAATAGCAACAGCTATACACCGTTTTAAACTATAAACATATTTGTACTATATTGTTTTGTGTTAGCATCCTTTGCTTTTCCAAAGCAAAGGATGCTAACGTAATTTTCTTCAAAAAACCTTTTCTAAAAGTTTCTTCTACAAAGTTAATTGAACACCTTTTTACCAAATCGAGGTGCGAGATTCATGAATTCCTATTAATAAAATATGAGATAATTAATAAACGACGTAAGAGCGCAATGGAATCACAATATAGATGCATTTTTTCATGACTAATATCATGAAAAATTGTATCATTTTTTTTTAATTTTAGAAAATTCAAAAGCTAAATATTAATTATGAAAAATTCAAACCATTCATTTATTAGAACTATCTGTTATAATTTATTTATTATTGGATTTTTATTCTTATTAATGACCTGTAATAATGGTCCTTCAAAAGATAAAACGAGTAAAACTGAAACAGAGGAAATTGTAAAAGCTAATGATATCTATTGGAATGTTAAAGCCATTCATCCAGATGGAAAAAGCTTAGATATTAAAGCCTTTGATGAAGAAGGAAAATCTTTCGACATAAAGGCAATTCAGAACTCCGATCAAACTAGCTTCTTAGATGTAAAAGCTATTGTAGATGGTGAGAAATTACCTGTTAAGGTGTTGGTAAGTGATGATCAATATGTACCTGTTAAAGCCATTAATAATGAAGGCGTTTCGTATGATATTAAAGCAATAACTGCAGAAGGAGAAAAACTGGATGTTAAAGGAGTTGTTAGATTTGAAAATATTGTCATTATGAAAGCCATTACTAAAGAGGGAGATTTCTATGGAGTGAAAGCTATTTCACCGGACGGACAACTTAATGACATTAAAGGAATTAAGATTAATATACAGGACAGAGAGATGACTTTAAAAGGCCTAAGTATCCATGCACATGTCAAAGCAATGCATCCATCTGATAATGAAGATGACTTTGAAATGCCTAAAAAAAATATAAAGAAAGGAATATATAAAAATGACTTTAAAAGAGTTATCTGGAATATTAAGGCGGTAACTGCTGATGGTAAAAACCTAGATGTAAAAGCTTTTGATGCTGAAGGCAATAAATTTGATGTAAAAGCAACACAAGATTCTAAACAACATAGTTTTATGAATATTAAGGCCTTTGTAGAGGGGGCAGAATTACCAGTTAAAATAATGCAAAGTACTGACGAATATGCACCTATTAAGGCTATTGGAACAGACGGTACTATTTACGATATTAAAGCGTTAACTGATGGCAATGTTAAACTAGATGTAAAAGGCATTAGTCGTTCTGGTAATATTATTCATGTTAAAGCTATAAATGAAAATGGCGAATTTTATGGTATTAAAGCTTTTTCTCCAGACGGAAAACTTAATGCAGTAAAAGGTGTTAAGATTTTTGATAGAGAAGTAGAAATGAAAGTACAAGGACATCCAGTATATGCTCATTTAAAAGCTATTAATCAATAAGTGGCTCTATAGCATAAATTGACTTCTTCGATTTTTCGGTGATACCTTATAATGAGAAGGGGTTCAGCCTGATAAAGTAATTATTCCAGATTGGCTAAAATATAGAAGCGGTAAAGATGAAGCACTTGAATGGGTAATTAAAGACATTGAACAAAAGTATTACTTAAAAAAAACACTTTATAGACCTAAAGGAACTATATCTACAATTATGTGTAAATAGCCTGAAATACGGCTATACAGAAATTACTATACCTCTGTACTATAATGTACCTTGTTATGTAACTTGAGCTTTGGCAAAAGGGAAAGTTCAATACATTATTTTCTTTATTTTTTTCTTCTATAATTTCCCTTTACGATGTAAATGGAACACGCTTTTTACGAAACGACGATAGGAGAGTAGTTGAATGTATGTGGAATGGATAATTGTTATAAATAATATTACAGCAATTAAAATTAGTTAAATCAAAAAATAGCTTAGAATTCTATTAATCTTTTCTTAAAATTCTAAATATGGAATATGATATTTATCATTTTAAATTTCTTTTATTATAAGTAATTTTATTTTTTATATCTATAAGTTCTTTAGTTATATATAATGGAAATAAACACTTGTGAGCAAACATTCTTGTTATCTCAAACATAGTGAACATACAAAGTACATTAAACAAAAAAAAAGCAAAATGTCAATCTTAATTTTATAAATATAAAAATTATGATCTTACATAATGTACTCGCTTTTATAACAAAAGACAACAAACAAGAGTTCGAACCCTATTATTTATACGATAGTTCTGAGATAAAAAAGAACTGCAGAACATTTCAAAATATATCCTATAAAAACAAAACCATACACTTCGCCACTATGGCGAACATCAATAGTGATTTCTTGAGAATAATAAAAGAAGAAAATACTAATGTCTTTGTGAATTCTATGTGGCATCTAAAACAGGTAATGGATGTAGGTTACAAAGGACATCAGATAATCTTTACTGCATCTGCAATGACCGAAAAAACGATGAAAACTATAAAATCCAACGGAATAAAAACCTATTTGGATTCTCCTATGCAGCTTAGACGTTGGTCAAAACTAAATCCTGATACATCTGTTGGCATTAGATGTAATATAGGAGATAGTATAAAACCTTATTCAAATCATGCTGGGTCGTTTATTGGTAAAACAAGCAGACTTGGTTTTAGCTTTGAAGAAATTAAACAAATAACAGATAAATCTAAAATTACTAGTATTCATGTATATGTCGGCACAGACATTACAGATATAACATATTTTATGAACTGTTATTCTGCACTTATCAAAATTGCCAAATATTTTCCTAATCTGAATTCTTTAAATTTTGGGGGTGGTTTTGGAGTTTCAGAAAATGGAGAAAATACTTTTGATATAGAAGAGTATAGCTCACAACTGAATAAATTAATGGAAGTTGCTTCTAAAAATCTAGATAGAGATTTACATATTATATTGGAACCAGGAAGAATTATTGGAGCAAACTCAGGGTATTTCGTTTGTAATGTTAGCGATATTAAGAAAAAAGACAATTCCGTTCTTATTGGTGTAAACGCATCTATAGTTCAATTTCCAAGACCACTAATGTATCCTGATTTAGCTCTTCATCCAGTATACGTTGTTCGAAATGGCAAAGTTTTAACCAGTAAAGAACAACACGTTTCTATCATTTATGGCAACTCTACCTATTCACGAGATATATTTAGAAAAAACATATACCTATCAAAAATTAAAATTGGTGATATGTTGGTGTTTGGTAATTCCGGTTCCTATTCTTCATCGTCATATTCACAATTCTTAGGTTTCGAAAAGCCTGAGGAATATTTCATCTAATATTACAATATTATGAAGGTAGAATTATTAAATAGAAAAAAAGACTTTTCAATATTTAAAAAAGTAGGATCGGAAGTTTACAAAGGTAATAAATATTACAGAGGAACGGGATCCAGTATCGAAAAGCTACTATTAAAATCTTCTGGAGCATTTTCTAAACACGCTACTATAAAAACCTTTGTTGTTAGGGATCAAAATAACTTAATTGCACGATTTGCTCTTATTCACGACCAATATCTTCCTGACTATATTCAGGTTTCATTTTTTGAAGCTCATGAAGGTCTAGGTGATATCTTTTCTATAATTAAGAAATGTGCAAAACTCCACTTCCCTAAAACATACAAAATTGTTGTGGGTTTAAATGGACATCTTAATTATGGTGCTGGGATATTATTAAACAGATTTGACGAAACTCCATTGTTTGGAATGCCGTATAATAATGATTATTATGCCGACTATTTTAAAGACTTAACACCTCGTAAAATGGTAAGTTATAAGTTTAGTATGGACATTTACAGTCAGTGGGCAGAATCATATAAATCCTTTCGAAAAATAGATGGACTCACTGTCCGATTTATGAATAAGAAATATATAGAAAAAGAAAGTGCTATTTATACCGAATTAAACAACAAGACATTTACACAGCACCCTTATTGGGCAAGAAGAGAGGCTGAAGAAGATTTGGAACTTTTTGCTCCTTTCAGTCATTTACTGGATAACGAAAACTTAATTTTTGCAGAGGTAAACGGAGAAACTGCGGGCTTTTTTCTATGGTATCCTGATTTTAATAACTTAATTTCAAGCCAGGGAGATTTAAATATCTTTGATGTCATTAAATACAGAATAAAACCATCAATTGAGACTTTCCGATTTACAGAAATTGGAATAACACCCAAATACCAACGAAGTCCAGTTGCACTAGCTTTAATAGATAAAGGTCTCACAGCAATGAAGGGATATAAGTATTTTGAAGGTGGGTTTATATTCGAAGAAAATAAAGCATCAATAGCATTTGTGACACGTGTTTACCAAAGATGCTATGGCAAGTTACCAAAACCATATCGTGAGTTTGCAGTTTTTGAAACAGCTATTTAATGATAGAAATTAAATACATAAAAAAACCTGAGGACCTTCCCAAAGAGTGGGATAAAATAAGTGATTCATATTTTCAAACGATAGAATTCTTGAGACATGCTGAGACCTATAATAATTGTAAACAGCGATATTATATGCTATACAATGAAAATACACTTGTTTCAGCCGCTATTATGTATTCTTTACATTTAGACTTATTTACTTTTTTAAGGATCAAAAGTCCGATAAAAACAAATATAGTTGGGATTCCTGCTTCGGTATCTTCTACGGGAATATTTGGTAATAAAGAATACATAGAAGACTTAAAAAAACATTTATACAAAGAAAATAAAGGCTTAATTCTGTTCTTGAATTTAGAAACACAAAACAAGAACTCCAACATAGCTTCTGGAAAAACTCTACCAACAATTATTTTCAAAAATCAATTTGAAAATACAGAGAAATATAAATCAAAACTTCGATACCCTTACAGAAGAAGAATTAATAAACTAAATTCAAATATTAACTATAATATTGAATCTTCTAGCTGCTCTGTTTTTGATGAAGAAATGCACAAGCAGTATCTAGCTGTTTACAATAAAAGTAATAACAAACTGGAAAGGTTGAATTTAGATTTTTTCAAAAACTTACCCAATAATTTTTTACTTACGACTATTAAGAAAAAAGATAGCTTATTAGGATGGTATATTACATTAACCATCAAAACAAAAACTTATTTTTTTCTTGGAGGAATAGATTATAAGCTTAATAAAGACAATTCGACATATTTGCGATTACTCTATAATATAGTTGAGAAATCGATAAAAGACAAAGCCAAAATTATTGATTTAGGTCAGACTGCGGAAATTCCTAAAATACGAATGGGAGGAAAGCCTAAAACACTCTATATGGAGGTTTTTCACAGTAATTATATTTTCAATTACTTATTAAAAAAGATAATAACACACATAGAATACAAGGTAAAGTTGGAATATAATAAAGTATTTAAAGAGGACTTGGACTAAGAGCTTAATTCTTGTTAAGTATACTTGAATAAAAAATTAAAATCCGAATTATATGAAAATATTAATGATTCATCCACGTCCTTCACCACGAACAATTGGCTTACAACATCTAATGATAATTGAGCCTCTTGAACTCGAAGTGTTAGCTGCATTGAAAAGGGAAGAAGATGAAGTGGAGATTATTGATATGATGATTGAAAAAGAGTCTATTGAATATTTCATCAAAAAATATAAGCCCAATGTACTTTGTGTTACAGGTTACATCACAAATGTTTCCAACATAATCTCCTATTGCGAAAAAGCGAAAAACATTGACCCAAATATATCAACAATAGTGGGGGGAGTGCATTGTGAAGTTGTTCCTGAAGATTTCAATGTTGATGTCATAGATTATAGGGTAGTTAGAAATGCTACAAGAGCTTTTACTCCTCTTCTCAATCATATTGAAAATAAAGCTGAATTGCCTAAAGGTGTTTTAAAACCAAATAAAAATGTAAATGAGATTGAATTACCAGATTTTGACTTTTATATGCCTATTCCTGCAAGAGCGTATGCAAACAAATACAGAAAAAAATATTTCTACATCTTTCATGACGATATAACTATTCTAAAAACATCATTCGGCTGTCCTTACAAGTGTTCGTTTTGCTTCTGCAGGGTTATAACAAAAAACTTATTTTATCAACGACCTATTGATGACGTTATTGAAGAAATTTCGAATATAAAGCAACGCTCAATCTACATAGTTGACGATGATTTCTTAATTGATAAAAAACGTCTTAAAGCATTTACATCAAATATCAAACAACGAAGAATTAAGAAAAACTATATTGTTTATGGTAGAGCGGATTTTATAGTGAAAAATCCCGAAACAATGAAGGATTTAGCCGAAATAGGGTTGAATACGGTAATTGTTGGATTTGAAAGTTTCTCTGATAAAGAATTGGATTTGTACAATAAAAAAACAGATTCAAACATTTATAAAAAAACTATGGAAATTCTAAAAGAAAATAATATCGACGTCTATGCTACTATAATTGTCTCACCTGAATGGGGAAAATCAGAATTCAAAAACATGGTCATAAACCTCAAAAAACTTGGCATACATTATGTAAACCTGCAACCATTAACGCCTTTGCCAGCGACCGAGATTTCATATCCCGACGATCAAATGGTTATAAAAACAGAGGAGTACGATTTATGGGATTTAGCCCATGTTTCTATAAGACCAACTAAACTATCTATTCCTGACTATTATAGAGAAATACTAAAAGCTTATAATTCCATCTTATTTCAGCCAAAAGTGCTTTGGATGTATATAAAAACATATAGCATAAAGATGCTATACAAAATGTATATGGGAAGTGTTCGTATAACAAAACAATACAATATAAAAATTAAAGAAACAGAACAAAATGCCTAAGATACTATTCATACAACCCACGCAATATGCCGAAGATGGAAATCTATGTAAACAAAACAAAATTAATCTTCCCAGTTTATCATTTCCTTTACTTGCAGCTTATACACCCGACACTTGGGAAATAGAATTGAACATCGAAGTTGTAGATGAAATAAACTATGAGTCTGAAGCAGACATTGTAGCGATTAGCAGCATGGGAATTTCTACACTTAGAGGCTTCGAAATAGGTGAAATATTCAAGAAAAAAGGTAAGATTGTAGTTATGGGTGGATATATGGTATCGATAGCTACTGATATAGGAAAAAATTATGTAGACACAATAGTCATTGGAGATGCAGAAATTTCATACCCATTAATGTTGAAAGATTTCGAGGAGACTGGAACTCTAAAAGCAATATATGATAATCCTATCGACAATTTAGATAATTTACCAATACCAAAATACGAATTAATTATGAAGAAAAAGATAGGTAATATGCTACCGGTTCAGGCGGGAAGAGGGTGTACATACCATTGTACATTTTGCTCAATAGCATGTTTGTATAAGGGTAAATATATGTCTAGACCTGTTGACGATGTAATTCGGGATATTAAAGAGGTAAAACGTTTAGGGTTCAATAGGTTTTACTTAATCGATGATAACATTATTTCTAATCCAAAATATCTTACGGAATTGTGTGAGAAAATAACACCTCTAAAAATGAATTGGGCAAGCCAGTGTACTTTAAGTTTGGCTAAAAACCCTAAATTATTAAATACAGTTGTAAAATCGGGATGCAATTTGATGTCTTTTGGTGTTGAGAGCATTTTACAGGAATCTATTGACAGTGTAAACAAACCCTGGTTAAAAGCATCCGATCATAAAAACAGTATAAAAGTTCTCTTTAAGGCAGGGATTACAGTTAGCACCGAAATGATTATTGGAACCGATTATGATACAGTAGGATCTATTAAAGACACTGCCGATTTTGTCAATCAGAATAAAATAGCAATTCCCCGATTTTATATACTGACTCCCGTTCCGGGGACAAAATTATACAGTGATATGAGAAAAGAAAACAGGCTGATTAGTGAGGATTTTAAAAGATTTGACGGTACCGAATGCATGCACATTCCAAAAAAAATGACTCCAAAAGAAGTAACCGAGATGTATTGGTGGTTGAACAATGAAATCTTCTCATTCAAAAGTATCATTAACAGAACCCTCTTTAACAAACAGCTTTGGAAAAACATACCTATGCTATTGTTCTCAATTGCAATAAACCTTCATTATAGAATGTATGTAAAGAAAAAAGTTGCACCTAACATATTTTAATCATTTAAAAGAGAAGGTGACATTTGGAAATGGACCTATGACTTAATACAATAAAACAACAAACTGGGTAAGAAACATTCTTTTCAGTAAATTTATTCAAGAATATTATACCTAGTCAATTTTTTCTCTGGCAAGAAGACCTTATGATAAATTAAGCAATTTTGAAAAAATGTTAATTATCCGGTATAGTAAAATAATTATCAGTTTGATTATATTAGGAGTAATCATCTCTTTCCTATTCATTCCTAGACTTTATGTAAAGCACGATTTAAAAAGCTTTTTTGTAGAAGGAGATTCCGATTTAGATTTTTATAATGATTTTAGAAAATCATTTAAATCAGATGAAAACATTTTAATGATTGCCATTCATAGTGAAAAAGGAATTTATGACTATAAACTACTCCATGAGATTCACGATTTTACACTAAAATGCAAAAGGATTTCTCATGTAATTAATGCAAATTCTATTACAACATATAAGGATTATATTAATTCACCTATGGGAATTATGAGCTTTCCTTTTCTACACTATAAGGACAGCACAAAATATATAGCAGATAGCATTAGGATTTCAAAGAATTCAAATATTAATGACTGGTTTGTTTCAAAAGACTCAAAGACATTAACAGTAATCCTTGAAACCGATCCTACAATTGATGAAAAATCAAAGGATAATCTAATAAGCAATCTAGATACCCTTTTAGAAAATTATTCATTTGAAGAAGTACATTTTGCAGGTGGCTGGAATTATGAAACAAGGTATTTTCGAATGATTGGTAAGGAATTACAATTCAATATAATACTTTCCTCAATTGTTATTGTATTGGTTCTTATTATTATTTTTAGATCAATAGCCGGCGTATTAATACCTGCTATTTCAGTAATTATTTCAATGATATTTCTTTATGGGTTGCTTGGGTTATTTGGCAGGCCCTTAAACGTCTTAAGCACTATTTTCCCTACTATTATGCTGATTGTAGGTGTATCAAATTTAATTCATATTTTATCGAAATATAAGGATTTACTATCAAAAGGTCTGGAAAGAAAAAAAGCTATTGCAGAAACCTTTAAAGAATTAAGAATAACCATCTTTATTACGTCTCTTACAACAGCAATAGGATTCTTTTCTTTAGCTATATCATCTATGAAAGCATTTAGAAATTTTGGTATTGAAGCTGGAATTGGAGTTTTAATTGCATTTGTAGTTTCAATAACCTTTGTTCCGGCATTACTCCATAATATTAAAGCTAAATCAATTGGTAAAAATCATAAACTAGAAAATTCTGTTTTATCTCAAATACTAGATAAAATATATAAAACGATTCTCAAATTTCCAACAAGAATATTGATAGTTACTGCTATAATATTTGTTGTTTCCATTTTTGGGTTATTACACATTAACACTAATAATTTTATTTTGAGTAATTTTTCTAATACCACTTCTTTAAAAAAAGATTTCATTTTTTTTGAGGAAAACTTATCAGGTGTTCGAACATTTGAGATGTCTGTCAGTACAATTGATGGAGATTCTTTAACTAACATAAACATTTTGAATAAAATTGATAAACTTCAATCTTATCTTGAAGATAGTCTCGATTTTAAGCAAGTCTATTCTCCTGTCTCAATCTATAAATCAATGAATAGAATATATAATGGCGGCGTTTCAAACGCGTATATCCTTTCTGAAAATCAGTCTAAAATAAATAAATATGATAAAGCCGCATTAAAGTTGAATAGAAAATTATATAGTCAATTTATAGATTCCACACATACAAAAGGACGAATTACTGCAAGGATAAAAGATATAGGAACAACTAAAATTAAACACCTTAATCAACAAACTAATGACTGGATCAATGATAACATAACGGACAATAATTTAAAATTTCGCATCACGGGTTCTATGTTTCTAACTGATAAAAGCAATGATTATTTAATACACAATATGCTAATGAGTCTTTCTTTTGCCTTTATTGTAGTTAGTATAATAATGTTTCTATTGTTTATGGATTTAAAAATGGTAATTATCTCATTGATTCCAAATATTCTTCCTCTATTTGTTGTTGCTGCTATTATTGGTTTAACAGATATAATTTTCAATGGTTCCGTTGCAATTATTTTTTCTATTGGATTTGTTATTGCAGTAGATGATACGATTCACTTTTTGAGTAAATTTAAGTTGGAACTGAGTAAGGGTCATGACGTAAAAAAAGCAATAAAAATAACTTTAGAAGAAACTTGTAAGGCGATAATAACAACTTCTATTATTTTATTTTTTGGCTTTATTATATTAGTACATTCAGATATGAAAGGAGTCTTCTACCAAGGACTTCTTCTTGCTATTATGCTTCTCACCGCATTAATAGCTGACCTATTCTTACTACCTGTTTTTTTAATACGTTTTATTAAAAAGTAAAACACGTGTCGTAATTGTTTCCAAAATTATATGCAGTCTTGATTTTCTTGTTACTTTATTTATCAAGTAAAAAAGATTTAATAAAACCTTCAAGAGTTCAATTGTTTAATTTCTATTTTACATAATATTAATAGTTGTAATTAAAAAAGAATAAATAGTATCGAGAATAGAATAAGTGCTTAGAATCTTATTTTTTTAAAATTTAAGCTCTTTTGGCAAGCTTACGAGAATTGCGTAAAAAAAATATGTTGCACAATTATTCATATACGTTAAAATTTCAATAACAGCAAAAAGGTTAGCTTTTATTTTGGCGTTGGCAACCGTTGGATAATTGTGTTTAAAATAAATTGCCAGAGCAATTTGATTTTATATAACAATAGAGCGCTTGTTAGCGGATATTTTACATAACGGCTAATTATAGATACAAATGTTTTTTAAACTCTGCGAAGCAAACCGCTTATTAGTTTAATGACCCAAGTTCCAATTAATCTTATGAAAACGAATGCTTCTGGGATATTTTACATAATACTACATTATAGCTATCAAATGGACTTCTCTCATAAAATACCAATGATAGTATTTGTACTATAATTTATATTATGTAAAATAGAAAATTTAATCCCATACTCTAGGGAGCATAATATTTTATAAAAAAGAGACCATAATTAAAATAATTTATGGTCTCTCAAAATATAGTTTAGTTAGGGTATTAAAAATTATAGAAATTCAAGAAAATAAATCATCATTTCCTCCTTAAACTCATAATGTAATTTTATATAATCTTTCATATCTTCACGCAAGGAATGTTGTTCATTCTGCAATCTACCATCTATGGTTTCATCAAAATTCACTCTGTTGATGGTTATCATTTTATTTCTGATTCTATGAAGTAATTTCTTAATAGCATCCTTTTCAATCATAATTCGATTCTGAAAAACCTCTAAAGGCTTTAATGCTTTTTGTCCAAATTCGCGTTCAGCTATTTCTTCCAATTTTTCTTGAAACGTATCCATCTCATTAAAATGAAATCTTAATTCACGTTTCCATGTTTCTAAATTGAATTTAAGGTCACTTAGGTATAATACTTTAGTATGCATAATTTTCATCAATTTATATTATTAATTTTTTACTAATTCACTTTGTACATGTGCTGGTACCATCTGATAAGATAAAAACTTACTCGCAAAGGTTGCTCTACCTTGCGTTAATGATCTTAAATCAGTAGAATATCCATACAATTCATCTGCCGGTATCAGACATGTTAAAATTTGGTAATTGTTATTGTTTTCAAAGCCTTGAATCACAGCTCGCCTTGATTGTAAATCGGTCATTACTTGCCCTACCATTTCTTCTGGTACTTTTACAATAAGCTCATTTGTTGGCTCCAGTAATTTCGGATTTGCATTTAAGAATGCTTCTTTAAAAGCATGCGCTCCAGCAATTTTAAATGATATATCATTAGAATCTACCGAGTGCATTTTACCATCATATACCATGACTCTAATATCTCGTACATAGGATTCTGTTAATGGACCAGATTCCATAACCTCTAGAATACCTTTCATAACCGATGGTAAATACCGCTGATCGATAACACCTCCAACAATACAGTTATAAAAAATTAATTTTCCGCCCCAAGGTAAATCAACCTCCTCTTTTCCTCTTAAATTAAACCCTTCAGGTTCAGGTATTCCTTCTTTCCAAGGCTCAATTTTCATATGAACCTCTCCAAATTGACCAGATCCTCCAGATTGCTTTTTATGTCTATAACTTGCATTTGATGAACGCTGTATCGTTTCTCTGTACTGAATTTTTGGTCGCTCAAATTTTGCACTTACGCCATAAACATTTTGTAGTGTCCAATCTATAGTAGCTAAGTGTAATTCACCTTGACATCCTAAAAGTAGTTGCTTTGATTCTTTCGAATATTTAACCACAGCGGTTGGATCTTGGCTATTAATACGCTTAAGCGCGTCACTTAATTTTTCTTCATCGTTTTTATCAACAGCAAAAATAGCTTTAGTAATTCTAGATGCAGGATGTTGGATGCTTTTAATGGTAATTTGTTTTTTACCACTATACAAGGTATCATTGGTTTCTGTATATTTTAGTTTTAAAGTAGCTCCAATATCACCAGCCGTTAGTTTTGATACGGAATGCCGTTCTTTACCATCCATGATATATAACTGATTGATGATTTCAGTTTCACCAGCTCTCGAATTTGTTAATCTATCATTGACATTAATCTCACCAGATTTTACCTTAAAAAAGGTAATTTGCCCTAAATTAGGTTGATATAATGTTTTAAAAACGAATAAAACAGTTGGTGCCGATGTACTTGAGGTAATTTCATCACCTTCTAAACTCTGTACGGCCTTTAAATCTGAAGCAGCAGGAGCAACATTATCAATGAATCCCATGAGTCTACCCGTTCCCATATCGTTTAAAGCAGAGACACAAAAAACAGGGAATAATTCGTGGTTTAACATCCCAGCCTTTATTCCCTGTCGCATTTCGTCTTCGTTGAGCGTGCCTTTATCGAAATAGAGTTCTAATAACTCTTCATCGTTTTCGGCTGCTTTTTCGACTAACTCATTGTGCAATGAATTAGCCATTTCAACATGGCTATCTGGAATTGGGAGTTTTTCAGGCTTCCCTCCTTCTTTCCCAAATTTGTACATTTTCATCTTTAAAACATCAATAATGCATTGAGCACCGTCAACAACCAATGGAAACTGGATTTGAACCGCATTATTTCCTACTAAAGATTTTATACTTTTAAAATTATCTTCGAAATTTGTTTCTGGATGATCTATTTGATTAACTACAAAAAGCGTAGGTCTGTTATATTTATCAATGTAATTCCATATAATCTCAGTCCCAACTTCAACACCTTGTCGTCCGTTTATTACGGCAACTACCGTGTCAGATACTCGAATAGAAGAAATTATTTCACCAATAAAATCATCTAAACCAGGTGTGTCTATAATATTTATCTTATAATTACGCCATTCTGTGTGCATAGGTGTTGCATAAATAGACGCTTCACGCTCCTGTTCTATAAGATGATAGTCCGAAACCGTATTTTTGTCTTCTACAGTGCCTCGCCTTTTTAAAAGACCTGCTTCAAACAGCATGGTTTCAGAAAGTGTGGTTTTTCCACTATGATGAGCCCCTACTAAAACAATGTTTTTAATGTGCTTTTCGTCAAATATTTTCATGTTCTAGGTTTAATTTGTTATAAAATAAAACTAAGTCCTTTAAATTAATTAAAAAATGATTTAAGTCAGCAAAAAAATTCAAAAAAATATGTAGTTATTTAACGATGATGTTTTAATCTACATGTTAAAGCTATCTTAAACTTATGCTAAATAATTTTAAAACGGTTTTAAATAATCAGATAAACCTATATTTGTGTGCTTGAAAAAGAAAAATTATTAATGAAAGAAAAACCAAAAACTGGTACGAAATCCGAAAAATCAAGATTACATTTATTACATCAATATTATACGTATACTGGTTTTTATCAATTCGTAGGTCATGCTATTAAAAAGGCTTTACCTTATATTGTACTTATTGTTGTCGCCATTTATTTGGTAAATAGATTTTTTAATATTAATGAAGCGCTCATTCATGTTACCGAAATACTTCCTATACCAGGTGTATTAGTTTTTTTCTTTGTTTCGGAAACGTTTTTAGGGCTTATTCCTCCCGAAATATTTATTGCTTGGTCTGGTAAATTAAACCAACCTTGGTTATACTTAAGTGTTTTGGCGGTTCTATCTTATTTAGGCGGACTGTGTACTTACTGGATAGGTATTGGAATTACTAAAATTCCATCCATAAATAACTATTTAGAACAAAAAATGAAAAAGCAACTAAAAAACTCTAAAAAGTGGGGTGGTTTTTTAATTTTAGTTGGTGCATTATTACCTCTACCCTTCTCTATTTCTTGTATGGCTGCAGGCATTATTGAATTTCCTTTTAAAAGCGTGATACTTTACGGCTCTCTGCGCTTATTGAGATTCCTTCTTTACGGACTTGTAATTTTTCATGTGTTTTAATTCATTTGAATTGAGTTTTTATCTATCTAAATAGTACCTTTGAAAAAAATTAAAATTTTCGATGTTTACATTTTTAAATATTTTTAGATTGGTTGCATTTTTAGAAGGTGTTTCTTATATCTTATTACTATTTATAGCAACTCCTGTAAAATACGTAGCAGAGGACCCTAAATATGTAAAAATATTAGGAATGCCACATGGACTGCTGTTTATAGGCTATCTTATTTTAGCATTTATGTTTAAAAATGAAACCAATTGGAATAAATCGCAATTTGCCTCTGTACTGATCGCGTCTATCATTCCATTTGGAACATTTTATGTTGATAGAAAATATTTAAATACCTCCAATTAATTATGGAAACTTTAAAACATTTGCTCTACGATTATTTAGTGTCTGTAGGTTTTACAGAAACGTCTTCTAAATACATGAATATGCTTGCATTGGCAATAGTATTGTTCGTGTTGGTTTTTATAATTGACTTTATTATAAGAAAAATATTAATTGAAGTTTTTTCGAGATTTGCATCAAAATCAAAAACTAACTTTGATGATTTGTTGGTGACCAATAAAGTGCCTAGTAACGTAGCTCATGTTATTCCGTTTCTAATCATGATTGAGTTCATGCCCATTGTCCTAAGTGATTTTATGAATTCTTTAAAGATTGTAGAGAAAGGGTTGCAAGTGTTTGCCATTCTTTTAACGCTTTGGATCGTAAGAAGTGTTTTAAATACAATAAAAGATTATTTGAAGATATTACCTAGACTTAAGGATAAACCCATAGATAGTTATATTCAAGTGTTTATGATTTTTTCTTGGGTCGTGGGGATTTTTTCAGCCATAGCCATCATCTCAGGAATAGAATTTATAAATTTTATAACAGGTTTAGGAGCTGCTTCTGCTGTTATTCTATTAATTTTTAAAGATACCATTTTAGGGTTTGTAGCTAGTATTCAGGTTTCTATTAACGATATGGTACATATTGGTGATTGGATCACTTTTGAAAAATATGGTGCAGATGGTGATGTTACAGAAATTAATTTAGCTACTGTTAAAGTTCAAAATTGGGATAAAACCATCACAACCATTCCTACTTATGCATTGATTTCTGATTCGTTTAAGAACTGGCGAGGAATGATAAATTCCGACGGAAGACGCATAAAGCGTTCCTTAAACATTAAGTTTGATAGCATTAAGTATCTGTCTAAAGATGAAGTTGATAGCCTTAAAAAAATTCAGTTAATTAGTTCGTATTTAGACAAACGTCAAAGTGATATAGAAACCTATAATACAACCAATAACATAAATAAGGAATTGGCTTTAAATGGTAGAAACCTTACCAATATAGGTGTGTTTAGAAAATACGTTCAAACCTATATAGAACAGCATTCTGCCATAAATAAAGAGATGATGATCATGGTTAGACAATTAGCACCTACAACGCAAGGGATTCCTTTAGAAATTTATGCTTTTAGTTCCGATAAACGTTGGGAAAATTATGAATATATCATGTCTGATATTTTTGATCATGTCATTGCTTCAGTACCTTATTTTAATTTAGAAATATTCGAACTTCCAACAGGTTCAAGTTTTTTATCGAAAGACACGAAATAATTAGAGATGATTGTTTATTTAATAATGAGCTTTTTAATAACGTTATTATTTATTTTCATTAAATAAAATCCTGATTTTAATGCGTTTAAATTAAATTCAACCTCTTTAATATTCTGATATTGTTTTTCTTCAAGGAGCTTTCCAGTAATGGAAAACAGTTTAATATTTGTAATGTCATGACCTTTAATTATTACAGTATTAAAAGCGTCTGATGGATTTGGATAGACATTAATTCTATTCGCATTTTTTATGATGTTTGAACTTGATAAGGCGGTACCTAAATTTTTTTTTAATGAAATTACCAATGTAGTGCCTTTTGAAAAACTAATGTTAGTGCCACTAGCGTCCGTTTGATTCGCATTATTTGCGATATCCGGATGCTGAATAGACATGAACAAATACTTGTAGTCTGGTGTAAATGTAATGCCTGTAGGCTCAGATCCTATTGGTGTAATAGCAAATATCTGTACTCTAGGATTTGCTTGGGTATGTCCATTTTTAACAACCCAAATATAATTTTGGTCTCCATTATTTAAATCACCATCCTGAAACACCCATAAATTACCATCACCATCAAAGGCTAAGTTATCATTGCCATAGCTCCATGGAATAGATGATGACCCCGAGTCATAATCAATCGTATAATTCATATTACCAACATAGGTTTCCATAGTTGACACAGTCGTACCATTAATAGCATCTGAATCTTGAAAACGATAGACTTGATTTTCAGATTTAACAGCAAAATATACCATCCCATCAGGTCCGATTTCTACGTCCTCAATACCAGCAAATTCAGTTGCCCCTAATGCCACACTTTGTGAAATGGTGGTATTTTGTTCGGCCTGAGTTGTATTATTCAATAACACCCAATCTCCTGAGCCATTTTTAGAGCCTTTATAAACATATAACAAGCCAGCACTTAGGTCTTTTGCAGTATTCGCAACATACTTATAAAGATACCCTGGGTTGGAATCGGCACCTTGATACACCGTTCTTTCGTTAGAATGAATGGAAACATTTTCGTGAGCAAAATTACCCATAGCCCAATGTTTACCAATCACCGTTTTACTGGCAGGGTTAATTTCTACATTCCAACCCGTATCATTATAACCATCCGCATTAAAATCCCATGCTACTGCAAATTCTTCTGATGATATAACGGTCCCCCAAGAGGTTACAGTTCCTGAACAATTCGCGCCCGTCACAAAAACTGAAGAAAAATCAATGGCTTGTGAGGCTGTCGTTTCCCATAGTTGTGTTGTGGTATTAAAATTAACATCAAACACAGTCACAGCTCCAGGTGCTATTTCATGATTTAAACTTAAATACCCATTGGTACTGCTGCCTGCTATGGGCACAAAACCTGTAAAATCAGGGTTTTGAGGAATTGTTCCAGAACCAACCGTTAACGCGTCACCTGTTTCTGCAATTTTTTGAAAGGTATGTGTGGACGGGATTACAAATTGGTCAGACTGCGCTACGGGTTCTACTGAAGTAAAATCCCCTATATTTTGTTGCGGGAACACATAAAAATTAATAAACAAAAAACTGGTTAAACAGAACAATGGCAATTTTTTCATAGGGTTGGAATAAAAAAAGGATTCAATACTAATGTAATGAATCCATTTTAAAATATATGATAAAATATTAATTTCTAGATATTTGCAGCTAACCAGTCACCTACTTCTTTTGTGCCATAAGCTTTTCCGCCATCAGACAAATCTTCAGTAACAATGCCTTGGGCTAATGCTTTATTAACAGCATCTCTAATAGCTTTCCCTTCTTCTGGCAAATTAAACGCCGTTTCAAACATCATAGCTGCCGATAAAATAGTTGCCATTGGGTTTGCTATGTTTTTGCCTGTTGCCTGCGGGTATGAGCCATGAATGGGTTCAAATAAAGCCATATCGGTTCCCATAGAAGCAGATGGCATTAATCCCATAGATCCAGAAATTACAGAAGCCTCATCGGTTAAAATATCTCCGAATAAATTCTCTGTAATTAACACATCATAACTATTTGGCCATTGTACTAAACGCATCGCTACAGCATCAACAAATTCGTAACTGACTTCAACCTCTGGATAATCCTTTTCCATAGCCTGAACCGTTTCTCTCCATAAACGAGACGTTTCTAACACATTCGCTTTATCAACACAGCACAGTTTTTTAGAGCGCGTCATAGCCAGTTCAAACCCTTTTTTTGCCAAACGTTGTACTTCAACTCTCGTGTAAACACAATTATCAAAAGCCGTTTCACCACCATCTCTTCTACCCTTTTCACCAAAGTAAATACCACCAGTTAGTTCTCGTAAAAACACCAAATCGGTGCCTTCAATGCGTTCTCTCTTCAAAGGCGATTTATCTATAAGCGATGGGAAGGTAAATGTTGGTCTCACATTAGCAAATAACCCTAATTTTTTACGCATTTTTAATAAGCCTTGTTCTGGTCGTACCTTTGCAGATGGATCATTATCGTATTTAGGATGCCCAATAGCACCAAATAAAACAGCATCTGATGCAACACAAATATCATGCGTGCTGTCTGGATAAGGCTCACCTACAGCATCAATAGCTGCAGCGCCAGTTAGGGCTGGTTTCCAAGTAATCTCATGTTCGAATTTCTTAGCAACAGCATCACTTACTTTTACTGCTTGCTCTATAACTTCCGGTCCTATACCGTCTCCGGCTAAAAGGGCAATATTAAATTTCATTATATTTTATATTTAATCTTTAATTTTTTCTATCTAATAATTTGGGCGTTACCCTAAAAAGGGTCGGGCTTTCCACTATATCTTTTTAAAATGTCATTGTGAAGCAAATTTTTATTTGCTGTGTCAATCTCATAAACCTGAGGAGATTACTTCGTCGTGCCTCCTCGCAATGACGACTCGTTTAACATGTTTTAAAAAGAATACCGTTATAATCCCTAACGCAGTTACTAACTATATATAATAACTTTTAATTAGTAATAATATTTAGCATTTTTTCTGTGGCTTTGATAGCTGATACTGTTTGATCTGAGTCTAATCCACGAGTTTTAAATTCTTTATCTAAACTTTTCCAAGTAATAATTGTTTCGCATAAAGCATCTGAACGACTTCCAGGAGGAATTCTAACCGCATAATCAATCAAATCCGGCAACATTCTATTCTTTCTTTTAAAGATGTTTCTAATAGCATTCATAAAGGCATCAAACTGTCCGTCGCCTTGCGCATTCTCTTCAAAAGTTTTATCATTAACAGTAATAGAAACCGTTGTTGATGGCTTTAAGCCTTTTGAGTGTGTTAATACATATGAATTAACTTTTACCTTTTCCTCATACGTTCTGTCTAAAACATCAGAAATAATATAAGGTAAGTCCTCTTTTGTTACCACTTGTTTTTTATCGCCTAATTCAATAATACGTTGCGTGACTTTCTTTAAGTTCTCATCATTAAGTTGAAGACCTAATTCTTGTAAATTTTTTTGAATATTAGCTTTACCTGAGGCTTTGCCAAGCGCATATTTACGTGTTCTACCAAAACGTTCTGGCATTAAATCACTAAAATATAAATTTCTTTTATTATCTCCATCTGCATGTATACCAGCAGTTTGTGTAAATACATTAGCCCCAATTACTGGTTTGTTTGAAGGAATCATAACGCCTGAAAAATTTTCAACCAGCTTACTCACCGTATACAATACTTTTTCATTTACACCAACTTTAACCTCGGGCATAAAATCATTTATTACAGCAATAGTACTAGCCATAGGTGCATTTCCAGCACGCTCTCCCATACCATTAATTGTTAAATGCAGCCCATCAGCGCCAGCTCTTATCCCTTCAATAGCATTTGCAACACCTAAATCGTAATCATTGTGGGCATGAAAATCGAAATGTAAATGAGGATATTTATCTTTTATTTCTTTAACAAAATCATAAGATTCTTTAGGAGTCAAAATTCCTAAAGTATCTGGAAGCATGATCCGTTTTATAGGTTGCGTTGATAAAAACTCCAAAAACTCAAAAACATAGTCTTTAGAATTACGCATACCATTACTCCAATCTTCTAAATAAACATTGGTATCTATACCTTTTTTAGTAGCAAGAGAAATCGTTTCTGATATTTCTTTAAAATGCTGACTAGAAGTCTTTTTTAGCTGATAAGTTAAATGATTTAATGAACCTTTCGTTAATAAATTTTGAACCTTAGCTCCTGCATCAAGCATCCAATCAATTGATATGCCTTTATCAACAAACGTTAAAACTTCAATGGCCTCAATAAAACCATTTTCATTAGCCCAATTAGTAACATTTTTCACCGCCAGAAACTCACCTTCAGACACTCTAGCTGATGCAATTTCTATACGATCAACTTTTAGTTCTTTTAATAAAAGTTTAGCAATGGTTAGTTTTTCTGAAGCAGAAAACGACACGCCAGAGGTTTGTTCACCATCGCGCAATGTCGTATCCATTATTTCAATTCGTTTTGCTGCCATTTATAATATCAAATCATTAGCAAAAGATTCGATATCGCTTTTCATACTTTGAAGATAATCAATATCATCAAAACCATTAAGCATATTATCTTTTTTGTAACTGTTGATTTCAAACGATTCCTGAGCGCCAGTAGATGTTATGGTAATTGTCTGTTCAGCTAGATTTACTTCTATTTGAGTGTTTGGATCTTTATAAATTTCTTCGAAAATTTGTTCTGAGAATTCAGAACTCACCTGCACGGGTAAAACACCAACATTCAAACAGTTATTTCTAAAAATATCTGCGAAAAAACTAGACACAACGCAACGAAATCCGTAATCATAAACCGCCCAAGCGGCATGTTCTCTTGAAGAGCCAGAACCAAAGTTCTTCCCACCTACCAAAATTTTGCCAGAATACATGGGATTATTTAATACAAAACTTTCTTTTGGAGTATTGTCATTATTATATCTCCAATCTCTGAATAAGTTATCACCAAAACCTTCACGCTTAGTCGCTTTTAAAAATCGTGCAGGTATAATTTGATCGGTATCTACATTTTCTAAAGGTAATGGAACTGCCGTACTTGTTAATATGTTAAATTTATCGTAAGCCATTTTTCTATTATGTTATTTGTTTATTCAGTCAATGATTATAATAAATCTCTCGGGTCCGTTACCACGCCTGTAACTGCTGCTGCTGCTGCTACTAAGGGACTCGCCAATATGGTTCTTGAACCAGGACCTTGACGACCTTCAAAATTTCTATTAGACGTACTAACTGCATATTTGCCAGCTGGCACTTTATCATCATTCATTGCTAAACATGCAGAACAACCTGGTTGTCTTAATACGAATCCAGCTTCTGTAATAACATCTAAAATACCTTCTTCTTTTATCAAGGCTTCTACTTCATGCGACCCGGGTACTAACCAAGCCGTAACGTGATCTGCTTTTTTCTTTCCTTTTACAATAGATGCAAAAGCCCTAAAATCTTCTATTCTACCGTTGGTACAACTTCCTAAAAACACATAATCAATCTTTTTACCAATCATCGCATCGTTTTCTTCATAACCCATATAGTCTAAAGACTTTTTATAAGTAGCAACACCACCTTCTAAATCATCAGCATTAGGGATGTTTTTAGAAATCCCCATGCCCATACCTGGATTGGTTCCGTAGGTTATCATAGGTTCGATATCACTGGCGCTAAATGTTAATTCTTTGTCAAACGTCGCATCGGCATCTGTTTTTAATGTTTTCCAATGTGCAACAGCCTTATCCCAAGCATCTCCTTTAACAGATAGTGGTTTGTCTTTTAAATAAGCAAAAGTCGTTTCATCTGGCGCAATCATACCGCCACGCGCTCCCATTTCAATAGATAAATTACAAACGGTCATACGGCCTTCCATAGTCATATTTTCAAACACATCACCTGCATACTCCACAAAATAACCAGTTGCTCCAGACGTTGATAATTTTGATATAATATATAAAGCGACATCTTTTGGCGTCACCCCTTTTCCTAATTGTCCATTCACATTAATGCGCATTTTTTTAGGTTTAGGCTGCATGATACATTGTGTAGACAATACCATTTCGACTTCAGAGGTTCCAATACCAAAAGCAATAGCGCCAAATGCACCATGAGTGGATGTATGCGAATCTCCACAAACAATGGTTGCTCCAGGAAATGTAATGCCGTTTTCTGGACCCACAACGTGTACAATACCATTTTTTTGATGTCCTAACCCCCAATGGCTAATGCCATATTCGTTAGAATTGTCTTCTAAAGCTTTTAATTGATTAGCAGATAATGGATCTTCAACTGGTAAATGCTGATTAATGGTTGGTGTATTATGATCTGCCGTAGCAAATGTACGCTCTGGATACAATACTTTTAATCCTCTAGTTTTTAAACCAAGAAATGCGACCGGACTTGTAACTTCGTGAATAAAATGACGATCTATAAAAAACACATCTGGACCACCTTCAATTTTCCTAACAACATGTGAATCCCATACTTTATCAAACAATGTCTTACTCATAAAAATTTTTATTTCTATTTTTAATTTTAAATAATGCCTTTAACTACAATGTACTGCACCCCAAAAGCTTTCAAATTTATAAAAAACTAACTTTTTTTTCAGTATATAATAATATTTAAGCTGTTTAGTAATTCATTTTTATAAAATTATTAATGGATTTGATAAAAATCGACTTTATCACAACAGAATTGATAGTTTGCTTATAAATTTTAATAGCAGAATTTTATATTTTTACTTTAACCGGTCTTCAACAAATTCAACTTCGGTTTTTCCGTGTGGTTTTGCCTTACCATCTTGACATAAATTAACCATGACAATGTTAGATATTGTGATAATAGTTTCATGAGTCATTTTATTTCTAACCTCAGAGCTAAGCGTTAAAGATGCTTTTCCAAATTTAACCACTTCGATACCAATTTCAACAATATCACCTTGCCAAGCCGACGACTTAAAATCAATTTCACTCATGTATTTGGTTACTACTTTTTGATTTTCTAATTGAACAATCGTATAGAGTGCTGCTTCCTCGTCTATCCATTCTAATAACCGACCTCCAAATAAGGTTCCATTAGGATTTAAATCTTCTGGTTTTACCTATTTTCTGGTGTGAAATTTCATCTGTTAAATTCTGCTTTAAGGTTTGATACAAATTACAAATATTTACTTTCTACTTATAGTAAATATAACATATAGATTATGATAAAAAAATGTGATTGTTGATAACCTAGTTAAAAACTATAAAACCAATCAATATAAAGCGTTTTATTAATCTATATTTTTAT
>NZ_DBNGMQ010000037.1:0-39588 GCF_057126245.1 Yeosuana sp.
ATTAACACCTGGTGGTATGAGTCTGGTGGTTCGCAAGATATGCTAATTGAAGGCAATACTTTTGGTGATTGCTCTTATGGAGGAGCAAACGAACCTGTTATTACTATAGGTGGTAGATTTAATGGCAAAGGCCGTATGCTTGGAAGGATAATTATTAGAAACAATGTGTTTAATAATTTTCAACCTTCCATATTAAAAGCGAGAGGTGTAACCTATTTAGAGTTTACAAATAACACCATAAATAATTCTAAAAATTTTCCTCCATTATATCCCGATGAATATGTTTTAGATATTAAGCAAGTTGAAACACTAAAAATTAAAAATGTAAAAATCAGTAAAGATTTCGAAAATAAGGTGAAAGCAGAAGAAATAAAAAATGAATATTAATTTATTTATCATTATTTGGTTCGATATTTTTTCGCTGCGCTCTTTTAAACAAGACCCAGGTACATTTTGTTTTTGAGTTTTTCGAATTTATATGGGCTAATAATGGTCTAAATATAAAAACAAAAAACCCTAACTAATTGAAATACAGTTGATAGGATTTTTATTTTGCGAAAAAAGAGGGATTCCCTGTTACTTCTTATTTTGATTGTTGGGGAAATATCAGGAAAATATATAAAAAATAAAACTCAACTAATTGATTAACAAATAGTTGAGTTTTTAAAAAGTGGAGTCGGAGAGAATCGAACTCTCGTCCAAACAAGTAACCAAAGAGCTTTCTACACGTTTATTCTTTTCTTGTTTTTTCGATTATAAGCTGGTTAAAGACAACCTACTTATAACTTAGCTTCTTTAGTTTCAAAAGTAAATCAAAGCATTTTACTTTCTATATTAACATTTACGATGCCTCAAAATGGAACGCCGTCAATCAAGGCTTTCCGGAGACATAAAGCTTGTACACCTTGTGTACCTAGGCTAATCTTACTAAAATTCAGATTAAGCAGCTAAAGCGTAGTTATTCTCGCCGTTTAAAGTTTTGACCTAGCCTTTTACGTGTTTCAAAGTCATTACACGACGTGCTTACCGTTTAATTAATCTCGCTGTCAAAACCAGTCGACCCCATTAATTTAAATCGTAATAGCGTTACCCTATCGGGTCAGGCTTTCGGTAGTCGCTTTTTTTGAGAAAAACAAAAAAGAGCTTCAACAATGCCTCTATCCTTAACGCAGATTGCAAAGGTATCAAAAAGTTTGTATAACCATTCAAATCCTCTTACATTAGTGCAATATTTATACCAAAGAATAGATTGTCAGTATTTAAAATTGATAATTAAAATATTACTATATGAGTATCAAATTTGCCATCATAAAAGAACGCAAAAATCCCCCAGATCGTCGCGTCGTCTTTTCTCCTTTAGCACTACAAGAGGCTAAAGATCAGTTCCCTAATGCTTTCTTTAAAGTAGAATCTTCAGACATTCGCGTATTTCCTGATGAACAATATAGAGTAGCAGGGTTTGAAGTTACTAATAATGTATCCGATTGTGATGTGCTAATTGGTGTAAAAGAAGTTCCTATTGATGCTTTGATTCCTAATAAAAAGTATTTTTTCTTTTCACATACTATTAAAAAGCAACCTTATAATAGAGATTTGCTCAGAGCTATTTTAGAAAAAAAAATCGAGTTGTACGACCACGAAACGATTGTGAATAGTAAGGGATTTCGTTTAATAGGATTTGGTCGTTATGCTGGTATTGTTGGTACTTATAATGGTTTTCGTGCGTGGGGATTAAAATATGATTCATGGAATTTACCTAAAGCAGGGCCATTACCAGATCAAGAGGCTTTAATTGCAGAATTACATAAAATCAAACTTCCAAACATTAAAATACTTCTTACCGGAAGTGGTAAAGTTTCTAATGGCGCACAAGAAATGTTAGATGCTATGTCTATTAAAAAAGTTTCTGTTGAGGCGTATTTAGATGAAATCTTTAATGAACCTGTATATTGTAAAATAGATGTGTTAGATTATAACAAACGGAAAGATGGAAATGTGATTGATATGTTTGATTTCTTTGATAATCCACAAGATTATGTGTCAGACTTTATGCGCTTTGCTAAAGTAACAGATTATTATATTGCTGGTCATTTTTATGGCGATGGGGCTCCATATTTATATACCAGAGATGATGTGAAATCTCAAAATTTTAATATTAAAGTGGTGGCAGATATTAGTTGTGATGTTAACGGGCCAGTGGCAACAACACTTCGTGCATCAACTATTGCTGACCCTATTTATGGTTACGACCCGCAATCTGAAACCGAAATAGATTATAAAAATGAGAAGGCGATAGCTGTAATGGCCGTAGATAATTTACCCTGTGAACTCCCTAAAGATGCCAGCGAAGGTTTTGGTGAGATGTTTTTACAATATGTAATTCCAGCATTTTTTAATAATGATAAAGATGGTATTTTATCTCGAGCTAAAATAACTGAAAACGGAAGTTTGACTGAACGCTTTAAGTATTTGCAGGATTTTGTTGATGGAAAAGAATAGTGTATTAACTTTGCATGTCTCTAAACCTAAACTAAATTTATGACCAAAACGGCCTTAATAACTGGAGCTGCCTCTGGATTAGGTTATGAATTATCATTATTATTAGCGAATGATAATTATAATTTAATATTAGTAGACATTGATGTCGAAAAATTAGAATACGTTAAAGTGGAAATTATTAAAACACATGATTGTAATATAGATATACTTGTAAAAGATTTAAGTGTACCTAATGTGGCTAACGAGATAGTAAAAGAGATAAAAGGTGTTGAGGTTGATGTTTTAGTAAATAACGCTGGTTTCGGGTTGTTTGGATCATTTAATAACACGCAATGGTTGCGCGAGTTAGATATGATTCATGTGCATATAATTACCAGTACGCATTTAACGAAGCTATTGCTGGATGGTATGATAAAAAGAGACTCTGGCAAAATTCTTAATGTATCATCTATAGCGGCTTTTCAACCTGGTCCGCTTATGTCTATATACTATGCATCAAAATCATATTTGTTATCTTTTTCAGAGGCTATAGCTAATGAGCTTAAAGGAACTGGTGTGACAGTTACTGTATTATGTCCTGGGCCTACTAAAACAGCATTTCAAAAAGTAGTTTCAGAAACTGCATCTAATAATAAGATTAGATTTAATATGGCTAGCCCTTCAGATGTGGCGCTTTATGGTTATAAAGCTATGCAAAAAGGAAAAACAGTTGCTATACCTGGATTTATAAATAAACTTCTATCATCGGTACATAGGTTTGTATCTAGAAGTATGGCCGCAGAAATTGTTAGAAATATTCAGGAAAAAAATCGATCTTAGTTTTAGACTTCATTTTTATTCATTTTATGGCTTTCTAGTGCTTTAAGATAATTCCTTTCTTATGTGACAAATATCATTTTATTTGAATAAATATATATATATCTTATTGGTTAATAATTAAGTATTAATTAGAAAAGATATATTATGAATCCAGCTTTCATTATTACAGGTATTCTTATCTTGTTTATCGTATCAGGAATAAGAATTATTTTTGAATATAAACGCGCTTTAAAATTTAGATTTGGTAAATATGTTAATACATTACAACCAGGATTTAGATGGGTAATTCCGTTAGTTGAAACTATTCAAATCGTAGATATAAGGGTAATTACAATAAATGTGGTTTCTCAGGAAGTAATGACTGAAGATAACGTGCCATGTAGTATAGATGGCGTGGTATTTTTTAAAGTTATAGATCCGGAAATGGCTATATTAGAAGTTGAAGAATTTAACTTCGCCATTACTCAGTTGTCTCAAGCTGCATTGCGAGATGTTTGTGGTAAAGTAGAGTTGGATACTATTTTGTCTAAGCGAGAAGAAATGGGTAAGAATATAAAAAATATTGTAGAAGTAGAGACTAAAGATTGGGGCATTGATATTATAGATGTTAAGATTAAAGATATCCAACTGCCTGAGAACATGAAACGTATGATGGCTAATCAGGCCGAAGCCGAGCGATCAAGAAGAGCTCGTATTATTTTAGCATTAGCAGAAGAGCAGGCAGCCGGTAAATTGTTGGAAGCAGGCAAGCTTATAGATCAATCGCCATCTGCAATTAAATTAAGATTGTACCAAACCTTATCTAATATTGCAGCTGAAAAGAACTCTACCATATTATTTCCGTTTCCTGAAGAGGTTTTACCAAGACAGACTAAAACACAGAAAGATTAATTTATTAAGAAAAGTCGAATTATACTTTTTTTTATGTCTAGTACATAATATGTTTTTACCATGAGAATGGTTTTAACATGATTTTTTATAAATTTGATTAAACTAAGTGTTGAAACCAGTCAAACAATATTTTCTAAATCAAAAAGAACCTTATCAATCTATTTTGCTTTATGTAAGAGGTGTTATTTTAAAGACACTTCCATAGGTTGAAGAACGTTATAGTTACGATATCCCTTTTTATAATATTGGGAAGAGGCCAATGGTTTATTTAAGTGTTATATCTTAAAAATTCCTCATATGGAAAGCATTCGTTGCAAATAGAAAAAATGTTGTGAAGTACTTTCTGTTATATTGCGGGTTGTTCTAATATCTGGCATGTCAATATAACCACCTTTTAAGTAGGCTTCGACAAAAAAATGTTTGAAAAATGTAAGGTTAAGTCCGGCATTTAAAGAAACTCCATATCCAGCAAGATGAAATTCGTCATATCTATCTTTTTGAAGCAGAGTCGTATTTTTTTTGGTATAACATACCGCCACCAACACCTTCGGTTAAATTGACCTGTATTTTATCTGTGTTTTGAATGTGAAAAATAGTTGAAATATCATCAACCCGAGCAAACTCTAAATAGACGTAATTGAGTCCGTTAGTATGCTCAAATTGCAAACAATCTTCACTAACCAAAAAAATCTTTATTGTAAGTGCCATTATAAATAGAGCCTATTTTATCTGTTGGCAGATTAATATGACTTTCCATTTGCCTTAATTCATTATATATTTCATGTGGTCTACTCCTAATAAAATCATATAATTATCAGAAATAAAGTAACTTATTTTAACATTGGTTTATGGAACGGTCATTATAACGGGGTCTATATAATCAAGGTGCCAACCTTTGGGTTTATCGTGAGCTGTAGCATCTATTTATGGTGAAATTATAATCCTCACCTTTAAATGTGATATCAGATATGAATGCGTTTCCCTGTTTCCGCCCAAACTAATACAGAATTTTCCTTTTTTTGTTGATGTATATTTTGTAGCTTGATTTTCTTAAGAAAAAATCTCAAAACTTATTAAGCTAATAATTAAGATTATAGCCACTCTGTATGACGTGTTATTCATTTATGATTTTTGATAAAGAATAACCTTAGGCGTAAAAAATATGCCTTTCTTAAATTAAAACGATTGAATTGTTTTTCTAATCATAACTAAATGAGATAGTAATTTTTCTAAGTGATCAAGATGTAGCATATTGGCTCCGTCACTTTTTGCGTTGGCAGGATCAAAATGAGTTTCGATAAATAAGCCATCTACATTGTTTACAACACCGGCTCTTGCAATCGTCTCAATCATTTCTGGTCGCCCACCAGTTACTCCTGTACTTTGGTTGGGTTGTTGTAGCGAATGTGTAACATCTAAAATAGTTGGTGCGTATTGACGCATGGTTGGGATACCTCTAAAATCTACAATCATATCTTGATACCCAAACATAGTACCTCTATCGGTTATCCAAGCTTTATTATTGCCCGCGTCTTTAACTTTCTGTACCGCATGCTTCATGGACTCTGGACTCATAAATTGTCCTTTTTTAAGATTGATTACTTTTCCTGTTTTAGCGGCGGCAACAACCAAATCTGTTTGACGAACTAAAAATGCAGGTATTTGCAAGACATCAACATAATGAGCAGCAAGTTCTGCATCTGATATTTCATGGATATCTGTAACAGTAGGTACATCAAAAGTGTTAGATACTTTTTCTAAAATTTTTAAAGCTTTTTCATCACCAATTCCCGTAAAACTATCAATTCTACTGCGGTTTGCTTTTTTAAAACTTCCTTTAAATATATAAGGAATCTCTAATTTATTAGAAATTGTAATTACTTTTTCGGCTATCCTCAAAGCCATGTCTTCGCCTTCAATTGCACAGGGACCGCATAACAAAAAGAAATTATTAGAATTAGTATGTTTTATTTTTGGAATATCTTTAAGAATCATTAACCTAAAATTTAAGCGACAAAGATAATCAAATTAAAGGCTTTTTTAGACTATTTCTTATTATCCCTAAAGACATAAGAAAATTTGTTAAAACAAGAAGACCACGATATATGGCTAAGTCTTTTATTAAGTTTAATAATATGCCATAAAAAGGAATAGCACACAAAAGTATAAGTTTCGTTATCAACCCTTCAGTTTTGTTAATGCTTGTAAACCAATACCCTATAACACTAATAAAGTATAAATTAAGGAATGTATTTTGTATATTGAGGAAAATAATTAAAAACAATATTTTTAATAGAAACGCTTTTTGCATACTTTATTATTTCAATTTTTAATTATGATATTTAATTCATTAAATATCAAAATATAATGTACCTTTGCGCGCTTAAAATACGGCAGCATTATTATGGCTAAAATAAAAAACATTGCAATTATTGCACACGTAGATCACGGTAAAACAACGTTGGTTGATAAAATTATGTATCACTGTCATCTGTTTCGTGATAATGAAAATACTGGAGATTTAATCCTTGATAATAATGATTTAGAGCGTGAAAGAGGAATTACAATTACGTCTAAAAATGTTTCTGTAATTTATAAAGACACAAAAATCAATATTATTGATACTCCTGGTCACGCCGATTTTGGTGGTGAAGTTGAACGTGTTTTAAATATGGCCGATGGTGTGTTATTATTAGTTGATGCCTTTGAAGGACCTATGCCACAAACGCGTTTTGTATTACAAAAAGCAATTGACTTAGGTTTAAAACCTTGTGTGGTAATTAACAAAGTTGATAAGCAAAACTGTACGCCTGATGAAGTACATGAAAAAGTATTTGATTTAATGTTTGAATTAGGTGCAGAAGAGTGGCAGTTAGATTTTCCAACGGTATACGGTTCGGCAAAAAATAATTGGATGAGTGATGATTGGAAGAATGAAACTGAAAATATTGAACCATTACTAGATATGGTTATAGAACATGTTCCAGAACCAAAATTACCAGTTGGCAATACTCAAATGCTAATCACGTCCCTAGATTTCTCGAGTTTTACGGGTCGTATCGCCATAGGGCGTTTAACAAGAGGTGAACTAAAAATAGGGCAAAATATTTCATTAGTAAAGCGTGATGGCTCTATTGTGAAAAATAGAATAAAAGAACTTCATGTTTTTGAAGGTCTTGGAAGAAAAAAAGTAGATGAAGTTCAAACGGGTGATATTTGCGCTATTGTTGGTCTAGAAGGTTTTGAAATAGGTGATACAGTAGCCGATTTTGAAACGCCAGAAGGTTTAAAAACGATTGCCATTGATGAACCAACAATGAGTATGTTATTTACCATTAATGATTCACCTTTTTTTGGTAAAGATGGCAAATATGTGACATCTAGACATATTAAAGAGCGATTAACAAAAGAGCTCGAAAAAAACTTAGCACTACGTGTTGAAGAGACCAATAGTGCTGAAAAATTCATGGTTTATGGCCGTGGCGTTTTACACTTATCCGTTTTAATAGAAACCATGAGACGTGAAGGTTATGAGTTACAAATTGGCCAACCACAAGTAATTATCAAAGAAATTGATGGTGTAAAATGTGAGCCTGTTGAAGAAATGACCATAGATTTACCTGAAGTAGTGTCTGGAAAAGCGATTGAAATGGTGAGCTTAAGAAAAGGTGAAATGTTAAGTATGGAAGCCAAAGGCGAGCGTATGGTTTGTCAGTTCATCGTACCATCACGAGGAATTATAGGTTTGAGAAACCAATTACTTACTGCCACAGCTGGAGAAGCTATAATGGCGCACCGTTTTAAAGAATACCAACCATTAAAAGGTGGTATTCCAGAACGTCAAAATGGGTCTTTAGTATCTATGGAAAAGGGACAGGCTATTCCTTACTCTATTGATAAATTACAAGACAGGGGGCGGTTTTTTGTAGATCCAGGTGAAGATATTTATGAAGGACAAGTGATTGGAGAAAATTCTCGTGGAGACGATATGACTGTGAATGTTACCAAAACAAAAAAGTTAAGTAATGTGCGTTCTTCAGGAGCAGATGATAAAGCTAAAATAGTACCAGCCATTAAATTCTCGTTAGAAGAAGCCTTAGAATATATTCAGAAAGATGAGTACGTTGAGGTGACTCCAAAACATTTACGTTTGCGTAAAATATATTTAACAGAAGTTGATAGAAAGAGAAATAAAGTAGTCTAATTATTAAAATAATAATATTAATTTTAAAGAGAAATCCTTTTAGGGGTTTCTCTTTTTTTTTAAAATAACATTATGGAATTATTTGGAATCACATTAACTGAATATATCGGATATTTAGCATCTTTTATGGTTTTATTATCTTTTACAATGAAGAATGTTACCAAACTCCGCATTGTAAATATGATAGGATGTATTTTGTTTGTAATTTATGGATTTTTAATGGCTTCACTTAGAATAGGTTTACCAATTATCATTGCTAATGCCGCTATTTTTAGTGTGAATTTGTTTTATTTACTTAAAAAGAGAACGTAGACGTTACGTTCATCGATTATTTAAGAAATCAGATACGCCTTATACTTAAGATTGTAAAAAAACGTTAATTCATTTTGTATATTTGGTTCACTTAAAAAATCAGTAACCTTATAATACAGCGTTTTATTTTATAATTCTCTTTTGAATATTAAAATAAATGAATTTAATTGAGCCAATAAAAAATATTAATTGAAGAAATTAATAGACTATATAAACAAAAATGTTTTAGTTAAGGTAACATCGTTACAAACAGCATCTTTATTAACTAAAATAATTGCGGGAGTTTTAACTTCAAAGGCTATAGCTATTTTTATTGGTGCCGAGGGTCTAGCCCTTATAGGTAATTTAAGAAACTTTGTAAGTTCATTTCAAACCATTTCTATCCTTGGATTTTATAACGGAACAGTTAAATATGTAGCCGAATTTAAAGACAATGCTGCAAAATTGAGTAAAACCATATCAACTGTTTTTTATGTTGGTTTTATAGCGACTATTTTGGTTTCTACGTTTTGTTATTTTAATGCAGAAAGTATTAATGATATCATTTTTCCTTCTTATAATAATTATCCATATGTCATAAAAATATTTGCAATGGTTTTGCCCTTTTATGCTTTGAATATGTTTTCATTTTCATTGATGAATGGCTTTTCCAACTATAAAATGCTTATCGTTATTAATATTATAGGGCAAATTTTAGGTCTTTCAATTACCTTATTATTAATATATCAGAATAAAATTGAAGGTGCTTTAATCTCAGTTGTTATCGCTGAGTCGTTGATATGTCTTATTACACTGGTTGGAATTATTAATAGAAGAAGTTTAATACCCCTAATAAAAGTAAAAGAAATAAGCTTTGGAGTTTTAAAGCGAATGAGTTCTTACACAATGATGGCATTATTTTCAGCCGTTATTTTACCTTTAGTTTTAATGGCTATTAGAAATTATATTATAGATAATGTTGGTTATAAAGATGCTGGTTTTTGGGAGGCGATGACTAGAATTTCAAAATATTATTTAATGCTAGTCAGTTCATTAATGGCTCTATATATTTTACCTAGGTTTAGTGAAATTGATGGCATAAAAGAATTCAGAAGAGAAGTTTTTAATTTTTATAAAACAGTTATGCCTCTTTTCGGGGTTGGCTTAATCGTTATTTATTTTTTAAGACCATTCATTGTTTTAGGTATTTTTTCTGATGAGTTTCAACCTGTAGAAGATTTATTTTTATGGCAGTTGTTAGGCGATTTTATTAAAGTTTTATCTATTGTTATAGCCTACCAATTTTTAGCAAAAAAAATGTTTTGGCATTATATTGTGACAGAAGCTTTCTTGGTGATTATGTTATATATTACTAGTATTTATCTCGTAGATTATTATGGTGTAAAAGGAGCTGTAATAGGACACTTTGTGAGTTACCTAATGTACTATGGGGTTGTTTTACTTATATTTGGCAGTTCACTGTTCGGAGTGGATACCGATAAGCTTGGTAACAAAAAATAAATTTATTTTTGAAGCATTTTGAATATTCAACTATTTAAGGTTTTTTCTTATAACAGTATAATAGTTTTAGGGAAACTATTTACTTCTTTTATTGTTTCTAAAGTGAGCGCAATATATTTAGGTCCGGCTGGGTATGCTATAGTTGGAAATTTTAAAAACACGTTACAAGGTGTTCTTGGAATAACTGCAAGTGGATTTGAAAGTGGTGTTATTAAATATATTGCTGAAAATAAAACCCGTAATACGCAGGTTAATGTAATAATTGTTTCCGCTTGTTCTTTAAGCGTTTTATTATCAATAATAGTTGGTTTTTTTTTGTTTGTTTTTTCAAATCACCTTAGCCTTATTATATTAAAGGATTCTTCGTTGGCATTTATATTTAAATATCTGTCAGTTTTTCTGCCATTAATTTCACTTAATTTTTTGGTTGTTTATATTCTTAATGGTTTAAAGAAATATAAACTTTACACTTTGGTTATAAGTGTTTCTAATTTTTTTAATGCCTTAGTTACGTTTCTTTTAGTTTATTACTATAATTTAAGAGGGGCTTTAATGGCTAGTATATTAGTTTTTGTTTTCAGTTTTGTTTTCAGTGTCTTTATTAAGGATATTAGAGTACTTTTTGTGTCGGCAATGCACAATCTAACAGCAATATCCTTTAACTTTTTAAAGTCAATTTCTACATATATTGTTATGGCCATTTATTCAACGATATTAATAAGTTTGTGTTATTTATTAATAAGGAATAGTATTATTATGAATTTGGACATGAATACTGCTGGTTTATGGGAGGCAATGAACAAATTATCAAGTTTTTATATGATATTTTTTTCTTCATTATTAACCCTATATCTTTTGCCATTACTAGCTTCTAACCATACTATCAAAGGCTATATTAGTATCATGCAGTCTTATTTTAAATATTTAATTCCATTTGTTATATTGCTTTTTTTGGGGATCCTGTTTTTTAGAGTGTTAATTATAAAAGTGTTTTTAACAAAAGAATTTATAATTATTAAACAATTTTTTTATCTGCAATTGTTAGGAGATTTTTTTAAAATTATAGCATTTTCTTTTGCTTATCAATTTCATGCTAAAAGGATGGTTGCGTCTTATTTCATATCTGATGCGATTCTATATGGCTCCTTTTATGTGTTTAGTATTTATTTACTAAAATATTTTAACCTTCATGGTGTTTTTTATGCTTATATTATAAGCACATTATTCTATTTATTATCAGTATGTCTATTTGTTTTTTTTAATCGCAATAAGTATTTAAAAAGTGAAAACCAATCCATATAAATTTTTTATAATATTTTTACTTCCGTTACTTTTCAAGTATCTTTTCTTGTATGTATTTCTTGACCTTTATTATGTTGAATATGGAGATTTTAGAGAGGACCTTTTATTTTGTTTTTCAATAATTGTAATATTTTTTAGCAACATATTTAAGAAGCAAATATTTATTGACTTTTTGTTTTTATTATATGTAACCTATTTTGTTTTAGAAACAACTTCTTATATAGCCGTTTCTTCTAATTTTTCTTCTTCATTTATGTTTCTGTTGATTGAATCTAATCACCAGGAATTAACAGAGTTTTCAAATTCCTATATAAATATTCCGATAATAGTATTTATAATATTAATGATCGTTTGGTTTTTCGTTATTAGAAAAATGAAATTAGTAATTAATACTTCTAAAAAAATTCTTGTTGGAAGTTTTGTTTTTTTTGGGATAATTGTCGTGTTAAAAGGTACGGGTTTAATAGAAAGTAATGCATACCATAACATTGTTAGGGGGGCATTTGGTTACTTTGAATTACAAAATAGTGTAAAGTTTAATTCTGATATTTCAAAAGATAAGATCAAAATAACAGCCAATAATGAAATTTTGGTTGTGATATTAGGAGAATCAACTACAAGTCAGCACATGCAGATTTACGGTTATAAACGAGAAACAACTCCGCTTTTAAATTCTATTAAGGATAGCTTATTTATATATAATAATGTGATTTCATCTGATATTTTTACGCTTAGAGCAGTTCCAAAGCTGTTGACCTCTTTAGATAATAGTAATAAGAATAAAGTAGCTTACAATCTTGTAGAAATTTTCAATAAAGTTGGTTATAAAACATATTGGTTATCAAATCAACGTGCAATTAGCTATCATGATAATGCGATAAGTAAAATTGCATCTAATTCTATTGAATTTAAATTTTATAATCATAAGATAGATAAGCATACGACTGTTTTGGATGAAGTTATTTTTCCTGATTATTTACGAATCCTTAATGAACCTGGTAAAAAGGTTATCTTTATCAGGATTATTGGTACACATTTCGATTATAATAAAAGGTATCCGCCTTCTTATAATAAATTTTTAAGCACTACAAATGCTTCTAAAAAAGAAAAGATTATAAATTATTATGATAATGCAATTTTATATAATGATTTTATAGTTTATTCATTTATCAAAGAACTACAAAAACAAAATAAAAAATCTGCACTTTTATATCTATCTGACCACGGTGAAAATGTTTATGATAATACCGAATTTTTTGGTCGTTCTGAAGATGTATTAAGAAAAAGTATGTTCGAAATTCCTTATTTTGTTTGGATTTCTAACGATTTTGAACTGCCTAATGATTTTGAATATAAACCCAATAGAATGTTTATGGCTGACCATACCTATGAGAGTATAGGGCATTTATTTGGTGTAATGTATAAAGATATGGATGTTAATAAAAGTATTTTTACCAAAACATTTAAAGACCGACAAAGGAAAGTTCTTGATAATATTGATTACGATTCCTATTTTTTAGAAAGGCATGAGTAAAAAAATATGTATTCTTGTTGATAGCCTTAGTTCTGGTGGTGCCGAAAAAGTTGCTGCTAATATGTCTATATCTTTATCAAAAAAGGGCTATTTGATTTTTGTAGTATCTATGCAAGATGATGTTATATATTCCTTTGAAGGAGAACTCTTTAATTTTGGGAAAATAAAAACAAAATATAATAAGTTAAGAGCCTTTGTAGAGTTTAACAGATATTTTAAAAAACAAAATTTTGATGTAGTTATTGATCATAGAATTAGAAATATATTTTTTAAGGAACTTTTTTTTTCGAAATATGTATTCCGAAATAGTAGAGTTATATATTGCATACATAATTACAATTTGTCCTATTATTTTTCATATTTAAATTGGCCTTTTTTCTCGCGTTTACCTCACGTTAAAGACAGTACATTTGTTTCTGTATGTAACGAAATTAATAACCATTTGAACGAAAAGTTGAAATTAAAAAGTAAAACGATTTATAATTACCTGAAATTTAGTGGATTATCAGAAATGTTTGAGGAAAATCAAGTTTTGAGTGAAAAATACATTATAGCGGTTGGTAGATTAACAAAAGTAAAGCAATTTGATAAATTAGTAAGGAGTTATCAAGCCTCAGAATTGAGTGAAAGAGGTATAAAACTTATTATTTTGGGTGATGGACCAGAAAAACAATATCTGAAAACTTTAATTTCTAGGTTAAATCTAGAAAATTTTATTGAATTATTACCTTTCAGAAAAAAACCTTATAGTTTAATACATAGCGCTAAGGCTTTAGTTTTAACTAGTAAAGTTGAGGGGTTTCCAATGGTACTATTGGAAGCCTTGTCATTAAAAACACCAATAATTGCCTTTAATTGCAAAAGCGGACCGAATGAAATTATAATAAATGAGATAAATGGCTTGTTAGTTGAAAACCAGAATGAAGAGAAGCTAACAATGGCACTAAACAAACTTATGACTGATGATTCTTTTTATAATAAAATAAAAAAGAATGTACATATTGGTTTGGAAAAGTTTTCTGAAGAAAAAATTATTCATAAATGGCTTATACTTCTGGAAAACCAAGTGTAAATACGTTTAGTCAAATAGAATAAATGAGTAGGTAAGTAATATTTTATTTTTTGAACGCTTGTTAAATTTGAAACGTTAATTTTCTGTTTGTAAATTTTTACTAACGTATAATTCTTTTCCATTTTAAACAAAACTACTAGTTTGTAATGAACAAAATCTATAAATCTTTTTAAATCTTTATGATTACTGTTTTTTAGGTATTTCTCGTAGTCAGGGATTTTACGTTTAAATTTTTTGTTTGGAGCTGTTAATTGATTTTTTAAACCAGTCCTATAGTAGGTTTTTGGTTCTTGATAATAAACTATTTTAAACTTCGTAAAGCACCTGATGTAAAAATCATCTTCCTCACCATAATTTATGCTTTCGTCAAAATAACCTACTTGTTTAAAAACGGTATTGTTTAGAACTAAAGAGCTAAATCCAAAATTATTTTCACAAAGTTTAAAAAAATCATATACTATTGTTTGATATCGACTATTGAATTCTTTAGCAATTAAATTAGGAGTTTTCTTGGGATGTAACAACTTAACATTTGTTGCAAAAACATGGTATTTGTTCTTGGTGTTAATTAACTTGTATATCGTATTTAAAAAATCTGTTGTCCATAAATCATCGGCATCTAAAAAAGCAATAAATTTACCTTTAGCTGTTCTTATTCCTATATTTCTTGAAGCACATAAGCCACGGTTCTCTTGATTTAAAATTCGTATTCTATCATCATTAAAAGATGTTACAATGTTTTCACTATTATCTGTGCTTCCATCGTTTATTATAATTACTTCAAAATCAGTGAAATTTTGATTTAATACACTTTTGATAGTACTTTCAATAAAATCTTCTTTATTATATAGCGGTATAACGATAGAAAAATATGGCATTGTTCTTTATATAAATAGTATTTGTTGATTTAACTACAAAATTAAAGAGGTTTCTTTTTTACTAAACTATTTCTCGATAATTATATACGTCTCTGCACCACTTCAAAAACCTGATTATCATCGCACTTTAAAGTTTTACTTGGGTATTTAAGTAAAAGTGCATAATCATGTGTAGCCATTAGTATGGTGTTGCCATTCTTATTAATGTCTTGTAATACTTCCATAACCTCTATACTGGTTTGTGGGTCAAGGTTTCCTGTTGGTTCATCGGCTAAGATAAGTTCTGGGTTATTAAGAAGCGCTCTGGCAATAGCAATACGTTGCTGCTCGCCTCCGGAAAGTTCATGCGGATATTTAAAGCCTTTAGTTTTCATACCAACTTTGTTTAAGACTTCTTCAACGCGAGTATTCATGTCTTTTTTGTCTTTCCAGCCAGTAGCTTTCAGAACAAACAACAAATTTTCATTAATAGTTCTATCAATAAGTAATTTAAAATCTTGAAAAACAATACCCAATTTTCGTCTTAAAAAGGGAATGTCTTTATCTTTTAATCCTTTTAAATTATGTCCAACAATATGTCCTTCACCTTCGGTTAGAATTAAATCGCCGTAAAGAATTTTCATAAAACTACTTTTTCCTGATCCTGTTTTTCCTATTAAATAAACAAATTCTCCTTTGTTGATTTCAACATTAACGTTAGAAAGCACAAGACTGTCTCCTTGGGAAATAGACGCATCTTTAAGTTGTAAAATGGGATTAGACATATGAATAGAAGGATGTTTAAGAACTGTAAATGTATTACTAAAAATTCAAAAGACAAAAGTTAAGAGAAAGGGTTGTAAAAATTATCTCTAAAGAATTTGAAAATATTTTTTTTTAAATTTTAATAACTTGGTTTATAATTATGGCACGATTATTACGTTATAAGATTTAGATTAAATTATCTTTGATTCTAAATTAAAACCTTAATTTTTAATGACTCTAAAAAATCTAATTTTCCTTTGGGTTGCCATAAGTTTTAGCTTCCATATAAAGGCACAACAATCTGCTATATTTACAAATGATTTAGCAGATTATCAAAAAGCATTAACATTATATAATAATCAACAATATTTAGCATCACAGTCCTTATTCGCTACCATTCAAAAAACAGCGAAAGAGGACGTTTTACAATCTGATTGTGCTTATTACATTGCTAATTGTGCCGTAAGACTAAATCAACAAAATGCAGATAAATTAGTTGAAGACTTTGTAAAAGCATATCCAACAAGTCCCAATCGAAATACGGCTTTTGTAGATGTGGCAGATTACTATTTTGAAAATTCAAAATATGCGTATGCCAGAAAATGGTATAGCAAAGTAAATGAAGAGGCCTTATCAAGAAAAGAAATTGAAAAATTCAACTTTAATAATGGTTATTCAGCCTTTGCTTCCAAGCAATATAAAGATGCCAAGAAATATTTAACTCGTGTTGAGAATACTAAAACCTATGGTTCTCAAGCTAAATATTATATCGGTTTTATGGCTTATGAAGGCGATGATTATGATGAAGCAAATGCTTATTTTGAACAAGTTAATGACCAAGAACGTTACAAAGAAAAATTGTCTTATTATCAGGCTGACCTTAATTTTAAGCTAGGCAATTTTGAAAAGGCATTAGAATTAGCAAAAGATAGACTCGCAACAAGTGATGATGAAGAAATCTCAGAATTGTCTAAAATTATAGGAGAAAGCTATTTTAATTTAGAACAATATGCTGAAGCGATTCCGTTTCTAGAGGCTTACCAAGGAAAAAAAGGCAAGAGAGATAAAACAGGAAAATGGAATAATACGGATTATTATCAATTAGGTTATGCGCATTATAAGCAAGGTGATTATGAAAAGGCGATTTCAGAATTCAATAAAATAATAAGTGGTAACAATAGTATCGCTCAAAATGCTTATTATCATTTAGCTGAAAGTTATATTAAGCTTGATAAAAAACAAGAATCTTTAAATGCCTTTAGGAATGCGTCTCAAATGGATTATGATTTAAAAATTCAGGAGGATGCATGGCTTAATTATGCTAAAATTAGCTATGAAATAGGTAATCCGTATCAATCAGCACCACAAGTCTTGGCAAGTTATCTTGAGAAATATCCAAACTCAGGTTATAAGGATGAGCTAGAAACGCTCTTAATAGATTCCTATATTACTTCAAAAAATTATAAAGAAGCCTTAAAATTACTTGATGGCAAAAAAAGTTTTGAAAATAAAGTAGCTTATCAAAAAGTGGCTTTTTATAGAGGTATAGAACTTTATAATGAAGGTGATTATCTCCAGGCAGGAACGCTTTTTAATCAATCCCTAAAAGAACCACGAGATGCCAAATATACCGCTAGAGCTACATTTTGGAAAGCAGAAACCGATTATAATGTCACTAATTATGAAGAAGCTTTAATAGGTTTTAAACAGTTTGAGCAACAGTCAGTTTCTAAAGCTACACCAGAATTTGAGAATATAGATTATAATTTGGCGTATACCTATTTCAAACTTAAAAATTACAATCAAGCTACACGTTATTTTGGCCAGTTTGTCAATAATAAAAAAGAGGATAAGGTAAGGTTGAACGATGCCTATTTGCGTTTAGGTGATGCGTATTTTGTAACGAGTGACTATAGTAATGCTATCGACGCATATAATAATGCTAACAAGCTCAGTGAGATTGATTCTGATTATGCCTTTTTTCAAAAGGCGATTAGTGCTGGATATTTAGGAAAATCTTCAAAAAAAATATCGGAATTAGAGCAGTTTATCTCAGAATATCCGAAATCTAAATTAAGAGATGATGCGATGTACGAATTAGGAAATTCGTACGTAAAAGTAAATCAAACGGACAAAGCGATGCAAATGTATAATAGATTAAATACAGAGTATAGAATGAGTACGTTCGTATCAAAATCCTTGTTGCGTCAAGGCTTAGTATATTATAATTCAAGTGACAATGAACAAGCTTTATCAAAATTTAAAAAAGTGGCTTCAGATTATCCAAATTCCCCAGAAGCTGTTCAAGCAGTGTCAACAGCACGTTTAATATATATTGATTTAGGTCGCGTTAATGAATATGCATCTTGGGTAAAAACACTTGATTACGTTGAGGTAACTGATGCAGATTTAGATAATGCTACTTATGAAGCAGCAGAAAAACAATATTTAGATAATAATACAGATAAGGCCATTTTACAGTTTAATGGATATATCAATCAGTTTTCTAATGGGTTACATGTATTACAAGCTCATTTTTATTTAGCACAATTGTATTATAAAAAAGATTTAGCAGTCAATGCCGCACCTCATTATAAATACGTAGTGGAAGTGTCTCAAAATGAATTTTCAGAAGAAGCTTTATTGCGTTTGTCACAGTTTTATTTAGAAAACAAGAAGTATAGTGCCGCAATGCCACTTTTACTCAGGCTAGAGGAAGAAGCTAATTTTCCGCAGAATATTGTGTTTGCACAATCTAATTTGATGAAAGCCTATTATCAAATTGTAGATTACAATAGGGCCGTATCTTATGCAGAAAAGGTATTAGAAAATCCAAAAATTGATAATAAAATAGAAGCTGATGCTCATATTATTACAGCGCGTTCGGCTATGAAAACGGGCGATGAAGGGAAGGCAAAAACTAATTACGCAAAAGTTGAAACGGTCGCAACTGGAGAAACGGCTGCCGAAGCTTTATATTTTAATGCTTACTTTAAAAATAAAGACAATAAGTTTGAAGCATCCAACAATACCGTTCAAAAATTAGCTAAAGACTATTCAGGTTATAAGTATTACAGTGCAAAAGGATTGGTGCTTATGGCAAAAAACTTTTACGCGCTCAATGATGCATTTCAAGCTACCTATATATTAGAAAGTGTCATTCAAAACTTTAAGGAATTTGATGACGTCGTTTCAGAAGCTAAATCAGAATTAGAGCGCATAAAAACTGAAGAAGCAAAAACAAATTCATCAATTAAAACGGAAGATTAATAGTTTGTCAATCATTATTTAATCAAAAAGGAACCTATGCGAAAGCACATCAATAAATTAGTATTAGCAGTCTTAACCTTAAGTAGTACCCTTTTATTTTCTCAAGAAAAAGATACTATTAGTACAGGTGTTATTAATGTTGTAAAACCATATACCCCAACCATTTCAGATGCATTTAAGGTGAAAGAAACACCATCTATTGATGATGAAGAAACAGCGACAAAAAAAGAGATTAAGTACAATATTTTTTCATTTCCTGTGGCGTCTACATTCACACCAGCTAAAGGTAAAGCAGCAATGGTTGAAAAATCAGAACCAGTGAAATTATATGATAATTATGCAACCTTAGGCGTAGGAACTTATACAACTATTTTAGGTGAAGTCTATTTAAATCATGCTATCAGCAGAACAGAAAGTGTTGGTGGTTATATCAGTCATCATTCATCACAAGGAGGAATTGAAGGGTTGCTGCTAGGTGATAATTTTTCAGATTCAGAAATTAATGTAAACTATACTACAAGATTAAGAGATTTAGCATGGAATGTAGAGGCTGGTTTTCAAAATCAACTTTATAATTGGTATGGTTTACCTGTAGCTATGGTTATTGATGCTGCAGCTAATAATGTGAAAGGAGGACATTCATTTTATAATGCTCATTTTGGAAGTGATGTCACATTTGAAAACACGTATATTAATTCAGGAAGTTTCTTATTCAGACGTTTTGGTGACGATCAAGGTTCTGGTGAAAATAGGTTTGTGTTAAAATCGACTATTGATATTCCTATTAACAGAGAAGAAATTTCGACAGATATTGTTTTTGATTATTTAGGAGGCACGTTTGATAGAAATTATGTTACTGATGAAGCGTTGAAATACGGTAATTTTCAAATAGGGATAACTCCTAAGTATCAATTAAAACAAGATGATTTGACTGTTAATTTGGGTATTTCAGTCTTTTATTTAAATGATACTGAAGCAAATGATAGTAATTTGTATATATACCCAAATGTAACCGCTTCCTATAGATTGGTTAACGATATTTTAATTGCATATGGAGGCATTGAAGGTGGACTCATTCAAAATTCCTATTATGATTTTGCTTCAGAAAATCCGTTTGTATCACCAACCTTATTTGTTATGCCAACAGATGAGTTGTATAATGCATATATTGGTTTAAAAGGAAAAGTCTCTAGTAATATGAGTTATAATATTAGTGGACGTTATGTATCCGATAGAAATAAAGCACTTTTTATAAATAATGATATTATAGCATCATCTCAAAACTACTCTTATGGAAATTCTTTTGGATTGGTGTATGATGATGTTGATACTTTTAGTTTTGCAGGAGAAATAAATGTAGATGTTAATCGAAATTTTAAATTAGGCATTAAAGCTGAATATTTTAGTTATTCAACTGATGGTCAGGTGGAAGCGTGGAATTTACCAGATATTAAAGGGTCACTGTTTTTAGATTATCAAATAGACGAGCATTGGTTTGCTGGTGCTAATTTGTTTTATGTTGGAGAACGTAAAGACCAATTTTTCTTGAATGATCCGTTAATTCCTTCGACGCCTTTTACGGTAACACTAGATAGTTATTTTGATGCGAATGTGCATTTAGGATATCATGTGAATGACCAACTTTCAATATTTGCAAAAGGTAATAATTTAGGAAATCAAGGCTATCAAAAATGGCAAAACTTTCCGGTACAAAGTATTCAGTTTTTAGCAGGAGCAACTTATAAATTTGATTTTTAAACAAATATTTTTGAATAAAAAAATAAAGCGTTCTATTTTGAACGCTTTTTGTATTTTTAGGCGATTCTAAAATAAATAAAATGAAAAAGTACCTGTTAATAGCAACCCTTATTTCAATAGTTTCTTGTCAACAAAAAACACAAGTAGATTCTGTTATTATAAATGCGAATGTCTATACTGTTAATTCTGGATTTGATAAGGAAGAAGCCTTTGCTATTAAAGATGGTAAATTTATTGAAGTGGGGAGCACTAAATATATTCAAGAAAAATATTTTTCAGAAACTATTATTGATGCTAAAGGACAAACTATTGTCCCTGGATTTATTGATGCCCATTGTCATTTTTTAACTTTAGGAGAATTACAACAGCAGGTTAACTTAGTTGGAACCAAAAGTTTTGAGGAAGTTGTAGAACGAATAATTGAATTTTCGAACACCTACAAACCAAAACACATTAGGGGTAGAGGTTGGGATCAAAATGATTGGATAGATAAAGAATTGCCAACGAACGCTTTATTAGATACATTGTTTCCCCATATACCAATAGCATTAACTCGTATTGATGGTCACGCTTCGTTATGTAATCAAGCCGCTTTAGATTTAGGCGACGTTACTTTAGATTCTAAAATTGAAGGTGGTTATGTTGAAATAAAAAACAATGAATTAACAGGCATATTAATTGATAATGCCGAACAGTTAGTTATGAATAATTGGCCGAAGGCGTCAAAAGAAGATATAACTAAAGCTTTGTTAAAAGCGCAAAGTATATGTTTAAGTTATGGACTAACTTCTTTGTCTGATGCGGGCCCAGATATGTTTACAACTCCATGGATACAAACAATTAATTTAATAGATAGTTTACAAAATTCTGGAGATTTAAGTGTTAGGTTATACATGATGGTACCGGGAACAGAGATCAATTTAAAGCATTATTTAAAAGAAGGTATTTATAAAACGGATAATCTAAATGTAAGTTCTTTTAAATTTTATGCTGATGGCGCATTAGGATCAAGAGGAGCACTGCTAAGAAAACCTTACAGCGACAAAAAAAACACTTTAGGATTGCCTGTTATGTCACTAAATGAAATTGAGTCTGGAGCAAAACGTATTGCAAATTCAGAATTTCAAATGAATACCCATGCTATTGGAGATTCCGCTAACCATGCTGTTTTAAATATATATAAAGATGTCTTGCAAGGAAAAAAGGATAGACGCTGGCGTATTGAACATGCTCAAGTTATATCGCCAGGAGATTTCGAATTGTTTGATAATATTATCCCTTCTGTTCAACCAACGCACGCTACCAGCGATATGTATTGGGCGGAAGATAGAGTAGGAAGTGAGCGTATTAAAGGTGCTTATGCCAATAAAGATTTATTAAATCATTATGGAAAAGTAGCTCTAGGAACCGATTTCCCGGTTGAACAAGTAAGTCCATTTTTAACTTTTTATGCTGCTGTAGCCAGACAAGATCTAGAGCAATATCCTGAGAACGGGTTTCAAATGGAAAACGCGTTAAGTAGAGAAGAAACATTGAAAGGAATGACCATTTGGGCGGCTTTTTCAAATTTTGAAGAAGACGAAAAAGGGAGTATTGAAGTTGGGAAATTTGCCGATTTTATCATTTTAGATAAAGATATTATGCAAGTTCCTTTAGAAGACATTCCTAAAACAAAAGTGGTTAGTACGTTTATTGATGGTAAAACGATTTACAATCAATAAAGCTTTGCTAGATAATCGAAATGCTCACCTTCTAAAACAAGTTCACATTGCAAACCGATGGTTTTACAAGCGCTTTTTAAGGTTTCAAAATCGAGGTATAACCATTTCATAGGCACTTCTTTTTCGCCTTTATAGCTTAAAAAGTAATCGAGTTCTCCATAATAGTTGGCGTTGGTGTCAATCCAGATGCCACCATCATCATCCTCATACATATATTTGATGTCAGATGAATCTATTAGAATTTGTCCCTTAGGCTTTAATAGCGATTTTAAATGGATTAAATATTTTGATACCTGCGATAACTCCTGAAAAATTCCTGTACCATTCATAAGTAACAAAATGGTGTCGAATATATCTGTTTCGTCCAAAAGATTTACTAATTCGGTTTGTTTGATCCCTCTTAGTTTGGATACTTCAATGGCTCCTTTAGAAATATCTATGGCTTTAATTTCAAAGCATTTTTTTTGAAGATATAAACTATGACTTCCGGAGCCGCAACCAACATCTAATACCTTGCCTTTTGCTAAATTAAGTGCTTTTTGTTCTAGTCTTGGCATGTCTTTAAAACCTCTAAAAAGATACGATACAGGTAAAATATCATCATCAGAAATATTGGTTGATGTAATAATATCCTCTGTATAGTTTCCGTTTTGGTAATCAATTAATGCTTTTCCAAAAAGATCTTTCATGTTTATGTTTTTGCGAGACTTTTAAGTCTGATACAATCTGCTAACTTAGAGTTTCAATTTTAAAGATTACTTTAGTCATTTTTCATTAGTAAGCACGAAAACAGTACTTTTACGTCATGCAAGACTTTATACATAATCTTCCAAAGTTGGCCAAAGATAAGCATAACGAAAACAAAAATTTCTTCGTTAAGCTAAAAAAGAAACCACCTAAAAATTTAGATTATGTCATGCAGGAGTTACATGATGAGGAATTTAAAAAAACAGATTGTTTGCAATGCGCTAATTGTTGCAAAACGACTGGTCCGCTATTTACAGATAAGGATATTGAGCGTATTTCAAAACATTTTAGATTAAAACCACAAAAGTTTATAAATCAATATTTAAGGGTTGATGAGGAAAACGATTATGTGCTTCAAAGTGTGCCTTGTACTTTTTTGGGAGCTGATAATAATTGTTCTATATATGATGTACGACCAAAAGCCTGTAGTGAGTTTCCTCATACCGATAGGAAGAAGTTTCAACAAATAGCGAATCTTACGTTAAAAAATGTAGCTATTTGTCCGGCAGCTTTCAATATTGTTGAAGAGATGAAAAAGCGAATTAAGTAATAACTTTTTATATTTTTAATATATTTAGAATAAATATTTTTTGTCCAATGCAAGATTTTCTTAATTATTTTGAAACCATCCCTTCTTTACACAGAAGTTTGATTTTAGTTAGTGGATTGACTTTCTTCTGGTTGCTAGAAAGCGCTGTTCCCTTATTCAAATTCAAATACAAAAAGTGGCGGCATGCGATTCCTAATATATTTTTCACACTTACTACCATTATTGTGAATTTTATGTTGGCATTTTTATTATTGAAGTCGGCCGATTGGGTGATGGCTAATAATTTCGGAATTCTAAATTGGTTACCAGAAATGTCCTTAGGCTTATATGTAGTTTTAGGTGTATTATTTATGGATTTTTTCGGAGCGTATGTACCTCATTTAGTAGAACACAAAGTAAAACCATTGTGGATGGTTCATTTGGTACATCATACAGATCATCATGTAGATACAACAACGGCTAACAGGCATCATCCTATTGAAAGTGTTATTCGGTTTGCGTTTACACTCTTTGGAGTATTTGTTATAGGTGTGCCAATGGGTATTGTGATGTTATATCAGTCTATGTCTTTAGTAGCTACGCAATTTACACATGCCAATATAAAGTTACCTAAGCAAATTGATAAAGCACTAAGTTATTTTTTGGTTTCACCAGATATGCATAAAGTACATCATCATTATGTGTTGCCTTATACGGATTCTAATTATGGAAATATTTTTTCAATTTGGGATCGTTTACTTGGTACCTATATGTATATGGATAGAGAAAAACTGGTATTTGGTGTTGATGTGTTTCCAAATGAGATTGAAAATGGCGAAATAAAAAATTTGCTTAAACAACCTTTCCAGAAGTATAAAAAACCTACAATTTCACCCTAGTTGTAAAGCAGATACTTTACTCTTGTTTTTCTAAAAGAGTCTAAGCCCTCTTTCCAAGTTTCTTTTATTTCTTTTTCAGAAAATCCGGATACAATTTGCTGTTGCAGTTTTTGGGTTCCGGCAAGTTTAATAAAGAATTTATTAAAAAAATCATTCTTGTTTGAAGTACTTTGATACGCTTCAATAAGCCAGTTAAGTTTTAAAGAATTTAAGGGTTCAATAGTGGTTAAATTCTTTCCGAAGCACAGTTTATCTTGATGTTTTGGGTATTTAGCTCCTTCATTAGATTCTGGTATAAACGTAAATTTAAAGGTCTCGTTTTTTAAAAACGGACTTCCAAAAACTTGAAATTGAGTGTTGGTCCCTCTGCCAGCGCTCACGTTCGTGCCTTCAAAAAAACATAAACTAGGATACAGGTTTATTGCTTGGTCGTTAGGTAAGTTAGGACTAGGTTTTATGGGTAAACTATAAGGCGTTTTATGAGTGTAATTTTTAATAGGAATAACGGTTAAATTACATTGAATACCATTTGCTAACCATTTTTCACCATTTATCATTTGTGCATATTCACCAATAGTCATTCCGTAAACTACCGGAATAGGGTGCATACCCACAAAACTTTTGTTTTCAGTTTCTAAAATGGCGCCGTCAATATAATGTCCGTTTGGATTTGGTCTATCTAAAATGATAAGAGGAATATTGGCTTCGGCACAAGCTTCCATTACGTAATGTAATGTAGAAATATAGGTGTAAAAACGAGCGCCGACATCTTGTAAATCAAATACCATGACATCTATTTTATAGACACCTCTATTAATATCACTTTCGTAATTTTCGGTTTCCTTTAATTGTTCTAATTTTGGTTTTTTATTACCACTATAAAGCGAAATAATAGGAATTCCAGTTTTTATATCTAATCCATCTTTAATGTGTTCTCCAGCATCTGCAGTACCTCTAAAGCCGTGTTCGGGTGCAAAAACATTAGTGATATTTATGTTTAAAGATAAAAGGGAATCAATAATGTGCGTGTGTAATTTGTCATTGGTTTGAATATGGCTAAATTCTTCTGAACCATCAGGATAAACCTCAAAAATGGAGTCTCTTGCATTTTTAAAAATAACACTGGTTTGATTAGCAACTATACCCACACGTTTTCCATGTAGCATAGGTAAATAGGCACCAATTTGATTAGCGCCAACACTAATATCGGGTTGTTGGTTGTTCGTTGTTGGTTGGCTGTTTTTGGTTGCTGGTTGCTGGTTGTATCCCTTTGAAAAGTTTACGCAAGAAATCATCACGAAAAGAAATAATAAAACTGTATTTTTGAAAACATTAAATATCATTACAAACATTGAATTACGAATATTTTATAGCAAAACGCATAATTGGTAGTAAAGCGTATAAAAGTAGTATTTCGGCACCAATAATAAAAATTGGAATTTCTGCTATTGCCATCGGTATAGTTGTGATGATGATTGCCATTGCCACCGGAATTGGCTTGCAACAAAAAATACGAGATAAAGTTGTTGCGTTTAACGGGCACGTAAATATTACTAATTTTGATAGTAATAATTCACAAGAAAGTGTTTTTCCAATTTCTAAAAATCAAGAGTTTTATCCAGAATTCAAATCGGTTGATGGTATTAAACACATTCAAGCTGTGGCCACAAAATTCGGGGTTATTCGTACCGAAACAGATTTTGAAGGGGTTGTTTTAAAAGGTGTTGGAGCTGATTATAGTTGGTATTATTTTAAAGATTTTATAATTGAAGGCAGATTACCAGATTACACAAAAAAAAGAAATGAAGAGGTTTTACTATCTGAATATATTGCTAAAAGATTAAAGTTTAAAGTAGGGGACACCTTTCAAATGATTTTTGCTAAAGACGATCCTAATAAATTACCAAATATTATCACTTACACGATTGTTGGTATTTATAATTCTGGTTTTCAAGATTTTGATGCTACCTATGTAATTGGAGATATCCGGCATTTACAGCGTATTAACAAATGGGAAGACGACCAAATTGGAAGTTTTGAAGTGTTTATTGATGACTATAATCAGCTACAGCAAAAAGGCATAGAAATATACCAAAACACACCATCAACATTTAACACACAAACCATTAGTGAAAAGTACGTTTCTATTTTTGAATGGATAAAAATTTTCGACAAAAACATTTATGCCATTATTGCGATTATGATTTTAGTAGCAGGTATAAATATGATTACGGCACTACTTGTTTTAATCTTAGAGCGCACACAAATGATAGGAGTCTTAAAAGCTTTAGGAAGTAACAATTGGAGCATTAGAAAACTATTCTTATATAATGCTACATACCTTATTGTTTTGGGTCTGTTTTGGGGGAACCTTATAGGCTTAGGCTTGCTATATGCTCAAAAATATTTCAAATTATTCCCTTTAGATCCGAGTGTGTATTATGTAAATGAAGCACCTGTATATATTAATTTTGGATATATTTTAGCATTAAATATTTGTACTTTGCTATTGTGTTTAATCATGCTGTTGTTGCCTTCATACATGGTCACAAAAATATCACCAGTTAAGGCTATTAGATTTGAATAGCGTTCTCCCATCACTAACGGAACTATAATAAAGTTTTAACATATTCTAAATAGCTTTTTGTTATTTTTGAAAATCTTATATAATTTATGGATTACGCAGAAAATATTCTAGAAACTATTGGAAATACACCGCTGGTAAAACTAAATACCTTGACAGCAGAATTACCGTGTTTGGTTTTAGCTAAATATGAAACTTTTAATCCTGGTAATTCTACTAAAGACAGAATGGCCCTTAAAATGATTGAAGATGCAGAAGCAGATGGACGTTTAAAGCCTGGAAGCACTATCATAGAAGGTACATCTGGAAATACTGGAATGGGTTTGGCATTGGCAGCCATTGTAAAAGGCTATAAGTGTATTTTTGTTATTGGCGACAAGCAATCAAAAGAAAAAATTGATGTGTTACGTGCTGTAGGGGCAGAAGTTGTGGTTTGTCCAAATGATGTAGAACCGACAGATCCACGTTCCTATTATTCGGTATCTAAGCGATTGGGAGAAGAAACTCCTAATTCGTGGTATGTTAACCAATATGATAATCCTAGTAATGCTCGGGCACATTATGAAAGTACTGGTCCAGAGATATGGAAACAAACTGATGGTAAAATTACTCATTTTGTTGTTGGAGTTGGTACAGGTGGAACCATTTCTGGTGTTGGTAAATATTTGAAAGAACAAAATCCAAATATTAAAATTTGGGGTATTGATACTTACGGTTCTGTATTTAAAAAATATCATGAAACAGGTGTTTTTGATGAAAATGAAATTTACCCATATGTCACAGAAGGCATCGGTGAAGATATCCTTCCAAAAAATGTAGATTTTTCAGTCATTGATGGCTTCACCAAAGTAACCGATAAAGATGCTGCTATCTACACACAGCGCTTAGCAAAAGAAGAAGGTATGTTTTTAGGTAATTCAGCAGGAGCTGCCATTAAAGGTGTTCTTCAGTTGAAAGAACATTTTACTAAAGACGATCTGGTGGTGGTCTTATTTCATGATCATGGAAGTCGATACGTAGGTAAAATGTATAATGATGACTGGATGCGTAAAATGGGTTATAAAGAATAACCTATTTTAAAGTAATATTTTCAATCTCGAGTTGAAAAGACTCCGCTTTTTTATTGCCAATTAAAAAGGCAATCAGTTCCATTTGTTTTCCTGGATAATTTTCTGCATCTAGTTTTCTCCCTCTAAATGCGGGATACATACTTGAAAAAGGGATTGTAATGGTTTGCCAATCTCCTGAGGTGTTAAAAGAAGTTACATATGAGTAGTAATCACTACCATTCGTTTTAATTCTGAATTGATAAGATTTACCATCACCTTTTAACTTGATAGACACTTTAGTAAATTTTTCAACTTGTTTTTTGTCAAAACTATATTGTATCATAGAAAACCCGCCATTATTTTCTAAAGACACTTTTCCTTTAAAAAGTCCTGTTCCAGAATCACTCAAACCAAAAGTCCCGTTTGAACGTCCGCCCATTACCACATCATCAACAATGCGCCAGTTTGTAATATTACTTTTAGTATTAAAATCAAATATAGTCATGGTATTTTGTGAAATTATAAAGATAAAAAACAGAAAAATGGGTTTCATTTTTTAATAATTTTTTTTGAATGTTTGGTTTATGCTTTGTTGCGTTCCTTTTGCAACTAAAATAACAAAATAAAACCGAACCTTAGGAAAATCTATAGTCTAAAAACCTCGTAATTGAGAGTAATATGGACTGAGCCATTAATTTTATTTGTTGTTGTGCTGTCATTTTTATTTTAATTGATTTCATCATTAATAAGCTGGAGAATTTGTTTTTGCATTTCCGAAATACTTTTTAATTCCTTTATAATTATTTGGTTGTAATAAAATCGTTGGGCAATTAAAGAGCCTAGTAAATTGGAATTTAATACTAAAGAAGATGAACTTATTTTGACTTTATTTAACCTATCAATAGTGTATGCATAGGTGTTTTGATACACATTTATTAAATCACTATTTTCTCCTAGAAATGGGCATAACTGCATGTTCGCGAGAATTCGTACATCGTTCTCATCTTCATTTAAATCGGCAATTTCTCTTTTAAACCGACTTATTAAACTTTTAAGTTCTTCATTTTTTATTAAATCAATATTTCCAGTTGAAATTATAACGTCAATAGTTGATGTTGTTGGAATGTATGTTGGTGCAGCAATTGCTGCCATTAACAAAGTATCTATAACATTAAATTTAATATCTTTTGGAGTTGTTTTAATAATTTCAATAAACTTATTCAAATTGCGATAATATTTATTATTGGCAAATATTAATACATCAATTTCTTGTTGATTTTTATTGAAATCCTCATACAGATTATTTAAAACTGATTGTTCTATTATTCGGTTATTTATTTCTTCTTTTTTACTATTTATTTGCAACGCAATAAGAATACCAATAACTACGAGAATAATTTCACCAATGGCATAAATCAGGTATTTACCAAATTTATTTTCATTGAACATTTGCTGTCTAATTTTTCTAAAGAATTTTATCACTCGGTTTTGGTTAGTTATAATGAAGCACAATGACTTGAAATGAAATCATTTTAATGATTTATTTTAAAAGTTAAACGAAGTTAATTGAATTTTTTTACAAAGTCAACTATTCTCAATATCACTGATATGATGTTCTAATGCTTTTACTGATATTTGAATCTCTCTAATTAAAAAGGCTAACGACAAGATTAATAAAATAAGCGCTACACCAAAAACCCAAACGGCAATGGTATGTTGTTGGATGTAAATTAAAAACATGGTAAGTACGCAAAGGAGTAAACTAGAGATTCCAAAAATTTGCATAGCTCGTGTAAGGTAAAGTCGTTTTTTAAGATTTTCAATTTGCTTTATTAGTGTTTTATCTTTTTTTTGAAGGTATTTGTCGTGTAAATTTCTAACAACAGCAGCGTACGCTAAAAACCTATTAGTATAAGCAAGCATGATTAATGATATAGCTGAAAACAGAAGTGCCGGTGTGGTAAGTGTTAACTGTTCCATTATTTAATAAGATGTTTTTTGGAATTGTTATAAATCAATAAGTTTTAAGCTAAAGTCCTTTACCTTATCCCAATTAGTATATTCAATTTCAGCATCTTTATTGGTTGGCCCTTTGGTCATCCACATAATAAGTTGAATCATTTTTCTATCAAAAAATGTGTATTTCTTGTAATCTATTTTTCCCGCAAAAACCGCTACAAAAGTTGGTTTCCAGTCTATAGTTTTAAAAAATTTAACAACATAGGGGTTCGTGTCTGGAGCACTTTTCTCTTGTTTTCTTGCTACTAAGTTTACTGAAAAGAATATAGAAGTATTGGATTCAAGAACATCTTTGTGAGTTTTTATAAACTCAATTATTTTTTTGTGGTGCACGCCATAACGAATACTTGAGCCTATAACGATTTTGTTATAGGTATTGATGTCTCCTTGAAAGTCGTCAATAGAAAAAAGGTCAACATCTTGGTTTTTTTCTTCTAGATGTTTGATGATTGAATTACAAATTTTTAAAGTCTGCCCATCTACGGATGAATAGATAATAAGAAGGTTTTTTTGCATGAGATATTTAATTAGTTAAAATTACTCATTTATTCAGTTTTGAGCAATAATGTAAGTATACATTTTTTTTTGAATTTTTTACATTACTTTTCTTATTTTCGGATTATGCAAGAAGATTTTTTACATTACTTATGGAGATATAAGAAATTTGAGGTTTCTAAAATAAAAACTATCAATAACGACCTAATTTCTGTTATTTCTGTTGGTGATTACAATCAAGATGCAGGACCAGATTTTTTCAATTCACAATTACGAATTGGTGAACAACTCTGGGCCGGAAATGTTGAGATTCATATAAAATCATCAGATTGGTTTTTGCATAATCATGAAGTCGATTCAAATTATGATAATGTTATTTTACATGTAGTTTGGGAGCACGATACCGATGTTTTTAGAAAAGATAATTCTGTAATTCCAACCTTAGTACTCAAACCATATGTATCAAAAAATGCGCTATATAATTATGAGAAGCTGTTTTCAAAATCGCAAAAATGGATTAATTGTGAAGAAGACTTTTCCTCTGTTGATGCCTTTGTTGTTAAGAATTGGCTAGAACGTCTATTTATTGAGCGGTTAGAAAGAAAATCAGAAACCATTAAACAGCTTTTAATTGATTCAAAAAATGATTGGGAAGCAGTTTTGTTTAAAATGTTAGCTAAAAACTTTGGGTTAAAGGTAAATGGTGAAGCATTTTTAAGTGTTGCTAATTCTATAGATTTTTCAATAGTAAGAAAGGTACAAGCAAAACAGACGTCATTAGAAGCTTTGTTTTTTGGTCAAGCAGGCTTGTTAGATGACGATATTCAGGATGCTTATTTTTTAAACCTTTCACAAGAATATAAATTTTTAAAGCAAAAGTTTACATTATCAAATAGAACGATTGTGCCTGTTCAGTTTTTTAGATTGAGACCTCCAAATTTTCCAACGATACGTTTGTCTCAATTAGCAAGTTTATATCATTCACATAAAAATTTATTTTCTAAAATAATTGAAGGCAATTCAAAAGACGAGTTTTATAAATTATTTATTTCAGAAACACCCGCATATTGGGAATCACATTATACCTTCGGAAAGAAATCAAAAACGTCAAAAAAGAAAATCACCAAGGAATTTATAGATTTAATACTAATAAATACCGTAGTACCAATTAAATTCTCTTATGCCCTTAAAACTGGAAAACAAATAGAAAATGACATCATAAATTTAGCGCAGCAAATAGCTTCAGAAAAAAATAATATAGTAGAAAAGTTTAATACAATAAAACCAATGTCATCTTCAGTATTACATTCTCAAGCATTAATACAGCTAAAAAATGAATATTGCTCTAAAAATAGATGTTTACATTGTGCTTTTGGTAATGAAATATTAATAAGAAATCATTAATTTGCAGCATGAAATGCCTAATAAAAATTTTAAACCAAATTTGGTATTAAATTAAGGTATTCCATCTAGTCTATTAAAAAAAAACAATAAATTTTAACAGATGAACATTTTTTATAAAATATTATTGTATTTCCAAAAGCGTGGTTATTATGTTTGTCAACGAATAGCTGACAGGTTAGGAATAAGAGCAAAAATAGTACGAACAACATTTATGTATTTAACCTTTGTTACTATTGGATTTGGTTTCGCAGTATATTTATTTATTGCATTCTGGATGCGCACAAAAGATTTATTATACACTAAACGATCATCTGTATTTGATTTATGAACCCATTAATGATTTTTTTTAGAAAAAAAATATACATAGCCGTATTCTTATTATTATCTGTTTTGACATTTGGCGTTTTGGGCTATAGAATAATTTCAGATTATAATTGGATTGACGCCTTTTATATGACAGTCATTACAATTACTACCGTTGGTTTTGGTGAGGTGGTGCCGCTTAATGAGCAGTCTAAGGTATTTACTATTTTATTAATTTTAATAAGTATAATAGTTGTTGGTTATGCGCTATCTATTATTACCGAATATATTTTAAGCAAAAATAATATTGAAGAATTAAAACAAAAAAAGATGCGAAAATTAATTGATGATTTTAAAAATCATGTTATTATTTGTGGATATGGAAGAAATGGCAAACAAGCAGCTAGAAAGTTGGCAGCACATAATAGGTCATTTGTAATAATTGAAAAAAATAGAGACGTTATTGAAAGACTTGAGATAGATCAGGTTCCTTATGTTATTGGAAATGCTAATGAAGATGAAATTCTTTTAGAAGCAGGTGTAGATAGAGCCTCATGTTTTATATCTGCTTTACCAAGTGATGCGGATAATTTGTTCGTGGTGCTTTCAGCAAGACAAATGAACAAAAACATTAATATTATAAGTAGAGCATCCCAAGAGTCATCCTATGATAAATTAAAATTTGCAGGGGCAAACAATGTTATTCTACCAGATAAGATAGGTGGAGACCACATGGCATCGTTAGTGGTTGTTCCTGGTTTAATGGAGTTTATTGATAATCTATCCATCGTAGGAAAATCTGATATTAATATAGAAGAAATTGCTGTAGAAAAACTTTATAACACCAACGAAGTTAGAACAATTAAAGATTTAGATTTAAGAAGAAAAACAGGCTGTACAGTCATTGGATACAAAGATGAGAATGGCCAGTATATTGTAAATCCAGAAGCAGAACTTAAGCTAGTTCCTAATTCCAAAATTATTGTTCTTGGAAGGCCAGAACAAATTGAAGAGCTAAATACGGAGTACAATATTGATTAGTGAAACCTTCATTTTAACAACAGATGTTTTAAAAAATCATTTTTTTTTAGCATCTTGCCGCTTTTAGTAATAATAATTTAAAGAAATCTTAACAAAAATTAAATTCCTATGAAGAAATATCTTCTTTCAATTTTCACTTTAATATTTCCTTTTTTAACATTCGCACAAGAAACAACATCTGAACAAATTGATAGAGTCTTCAAGGATTATACAGGTTGGTTTGTTGACGCCATATTTTATGAAATTCCTTTTTCTGAAGAATTCCAAATCCCTTGGGTATTAATAGTATTAGTGGGAGGCGCTTTGTTTTTTACGTTTTATTTTAAGTTTATAAATTTTACAGGTTTTAGAACAGCTTTAAGAGTAGTTCAGGGAAAATATGAAGATATCGAAAAACATGGTGCAGATACGTTATATGGAGACCAAACTCCAAACGAAGATCATAACATTATTGAAACCTTAAGAGATGATAGTGCTCATGGAGAAGTGTCACATTTTCAGGCTCTAACAGCCGCGTTATCAGCAACCGTAGGTCTGGGAAATATTGCTGGTGTAGCCGTAGCTTTATCAATTGGGGGTCCTGGCGCTACATTCTGGATGATTCTAGCTGGACTTTTAGGAATGGCATCAAAATTTGCTGAATGTACGCTTGGTGTAAAGTATAGAGATGTTGGGAAAGACGGGACTGTCTATGGCGGCCCCATGTATTATCTAACAAAAGGACTCAAAGAAAAGGGTATGGGTGGCTTTGGTAAGGTTCTAGCTGTTTTATTCGCCATCTTTGTTATTGGTGGTTCTTTCGGTGGAGGTAATATGTTTCAAGCGAATCAAGCAGCTGCTCAATTTATAAAATTATTTGATTTTGAAAGTTCAAATGCAGGTATGTACTTTGGTATTGTTATGGCCTTTATCGTTGCTATAGTAATTATTGGAGGAATTAAACGAATTGCTTCTGTTACTGAAAAGATAGTGCCTTTTATGGCAGGAATCTATGTGTTGGCCTCGTTAATTATTTTAGGTGCTAATTGGAGTTTAATTGATGATGCTTTCAGTTTAATTTATCATGGAGCCTTTTCAGGTCTTGGTATTGCGGGTGGACTTGTAGGTGTTATGATTCAAGGTATTCGTCGTGGCGCATTTTCAAATGAAGCAGGGGTCGGTAGTGCCGCTATTGCGCACTCCGCTGTAAGAACGAAATATCCTGCTAGTGAAGGTATCGTAGCGTTGTTAGAACCTTTTGTAGATACGGTTGTAATTTGTACTATGACAGCTTTAGTTATTGTAATAACAAATTTTGACGGTGGTTTCATGGAGTATGGTGTGCCAATTAAAGAAGGTGTTGAACTTACAGCTACAGCTTTTGATACTGTAATTCCTCACTTCTCTGTTGTGTTGACCATTGCTGTTATTTTGTTTGCATTTTCCACCATGATTTCTTGGTCTTATTACGGTATGCAGGGTTGGATATTTCTTTTTGGAAAAGGCAAAATAACTGATTTAGTATATAAATTTTTATTTTTAATATTTGTTGTTATCGGTTCTTCGATTAGTCTAGGAGCAGTCATTGATTTCTCTGATGCTATGATTTTTGCAATGGTAGTTCCAAATATTATAGGAGTCATAATATTATCGCCTGTGATTAGTAGAGAACTAAAAAAATATATGAAAGCGATTAATGTGAAGCATGATGCTTTAGATGAAGGGGCAGAAGATTTAACTAAACATATGTAACTAATTAACTCATCTTAATATGAAATCCCATTTCAAGTTTTCTAAAAGTCAACGGAATGGGATTTTTTTATTGGTAATAATTATTATCAGTTTACAATGTTTGTATTTCTTTATTGATTTTTCGAGTTCTGATTACACCGTAAACAAAGATGAACTTAATGAATACGAAAATAAAATTGATTCTTTAAAACAAGTAGAACTAGAAAAACGAATACCAAAGATATATCCATTTAACCCTAATTATTTAACTGATTATAAAGGGTATGTTTTGGGAATGACTAATGAAGAAATTGATAGATTTTTAAAGTTTAGAAGTAAAGGTGAATGGATAAATTCTTTAAAACAATTTCAAGAAGTTACTCGTGTTTCAGATTCATTGTTAAGTGTTATATCTCCGTATTTTAAATTCCCAGAATGGATTACTCATACAAAAGAAGATGATGCATTTCAAAAAAGCAAACCTAAAACCTTTGCAGAAAAACAAGATTTAAACACTGCAACAGCTCAACAATTAGAGACCGTGAATGGTATAGGTGAGTATTATTCTAAAAAAATTATAAGTTTCAGAAACAAATTTATTGGAGGTTTTATTTCAGATATTCAATTGCAAGATGTAAACGGTTTAACCCCAGAAGTTATTGAGAAAATTACCTCAGATTTTACTGTAAAAACACCAAGACAAATCCAAAAAATAAATTTGAATATAGCAACGGTAGACCAACTAGTCACTGTTCAGCATATTGATTATAGTCTAGCCTATAACATTTTAGAAGAAAGACAATTAAGAGAAGGATTTAAATCACTGAATGATTTAACAAAAGTTAAAGACTTTCCAGTAAATAAAATAGAGATAATTAAATTATATTTGTCGCTCGATTAAAAAAAACAAAAAAAGCGCTTATGAATAGTATGTACTTCACAGAAGAACATAAACTTTTTAGAGAAAGTATTCAAGATTTTTTAAAAAAAGAAGTAGTTCCGCATATTGATAAATGGGAGGAAGAAGGATCAATAGAAAGATTTATCTGGAAGAAGTTTGGAGATATGGGCTTTTTAGGTATTTCATATCCAGAAGCATATGGCGGATTAAATTTAGATCTTTTCTATGCGGTTATTTTACTTGAAGAACTTCAAAAGGTTAATTCAGGGGGTTTCGCTGCAGCCATCTGGGCACATGTTTATTTGGCAATGACACACTTAAACAAAGAAGGAAGTCATGATGTTAAAGAGCGCTATTTGGCGCCAAGCATTTTAGGTGATAAAATAGGTTGTCTATGTATAACAGAACCTTTTGGTGGAAGCGATGTGGCTGGTATGAGAAGTACAGCCGTCAAAAAAATTGATCATTATATATTAAATGGTTCAAAAACATTTATTACCAATGGTGTTGATAGTGATTATTTAGTAGTTGCTGCAAAAACAAATCTAGAACTTGGTAATAAAGGCATTAGTATTTTTGTTGTAGATAGAGATTCAGAAGGTTTAAGTGCTACCAAATTAGATAAATTAGGATGGAAAGCATCTGATACAGGTGAGATAGCTTTTGATAATGTAAAAGTTCCAATTGAAAACCTTTTAGGAGAAGAAAATGCTGGTTTTGGTTATATCATGCAACATTTTGCCTTAGAGCGTTTAATTATGGGAGTCAATGCGCATGCCCGTGCAGAATATGCTTTAGAATATGCCTTACAATATATGTCTGAAAGAGAAGCTTTTGGAAAATCTATTGATAGATTTCAAGCATTAAGACACACCATTGCCGATTTATATACAGAGATGGAAATATGTAAAGAGTTTAACTACTCTGTAGCATACCGGTTGAATAATAATGAGTATATGGTTAAAGAAGCCACGATGTCTAAATTAAAATCAACCAAAATGGCTGATGAGGTTATATATCAATGTCTTCAATTTTTAGGAGGTTATGGGTATATGGAAAACTACCCTATGGCAAGACTTTTTAGAGATAGCAGGTTAGGGCCTATTGGAGGCGGAACTTCAGAAATTTTAAGAGAGATATTGGCAAGAATTATTATTGATAAAAAAGAATACAAGCCTGCAACGTAAAATATTTTTAAATTCAGAATTCTGAATTCAGAATTATTTATATATTTGCAGACCGAAATTTAAAAGAGAGGAGGTTAAGACACTATGTTAATAATACCAATTAAAGAAGGAGAAAATATAGATAGAGCGTTAAAACGTTTTAAAAGAAAGTTTGACAAAACTGGAACTAAACGTCAATTACAAGCTCGTAAACAATTTACAAAACCATCTGTTGAACGTAGAGCGCAAATACAAAAAGCACAATACATTCAAGGATTAAGAGATGCAGAAGATCTATAAACTGGTCTTATATAAAAATGAAATCCCGCTTTACGCGGGATTTTTTTTGCGCTTAACTTTACATAATTTATATTAGAGGTGTATTTAAAGTTGCATCATTCACTTTAAACTTTTAACTTTAAAATCTCAACCTCTAGCAATGTCTTTCAAATCGTTTACAGATTATTTACTTCTTGAGAAAAATTATTCAAAACTAACCGTTATTGCTTATAAAAATGATTTGGAAAATTTTGAATCCTTTATTAAAGAAGTGTATGATTATGAGACGGTTAAAAATGTGAATTATTCACAAATAAGAAACTGGATAGTTTCTTTGGTAGAAAACAATATCTCAAATAGAAGTATCAACAGAAAAATATCCACATTAAATAGCTATTTTAAGTTTCTATTAAAAGTAGGAGACATTAAATTAAATCCTTTAGCAAAGCATAAAGCATTAAAAACAAGCAAAAAGATTCAAGTGCCTTTTTCAGAAGCCGAAATAAATATGGTGCTCGATGAATTGTATTTTGAAAAGGATTTTGAAGGAATTAGAAATAAATTAATTATTGAACTTTTTTATTCTACAGGAATCAGACGTATTGAATTAGTAAATTTAAAAATGTCAAGTGTAGATTTTGACACAAAAACACTTAAGGTTCTAGGTAAGAGAAATAAGGAGCGCGTGATTCCTTTAATTAAATCAGTAATAAATACAATGGTTAAATATCTGGAGGCGCGAAGTACTATAGAAAATATAAAAGATAGTAATAACTTATTTTTAACAAAAAAAGGAGTTAAAATATATGAAACCCTTGTCTACAGAATAATAAATGATTATTTTAGTATAGCATCTTCCAAAGTAAAAAAGAGTCCACATATTTTAAGGCATTCTTTTGCAACACATTTACTCAATCAAGGTGCAGATTTAAATGCTGTTAAAGATCTTTTAGGACATTCAAGTTTAGCTGCCACTCAAGTTTATACACATAATAGTATTTCTGAGTTAAAAAAAGTGCATATAAATTCGCATCCAAGAAGTAAAAAATAGAACAGTACAATTATTGTCTAACATAAAAAACAGAGAGTATGAAAGTAAACTTGCAATCAGTTAATTTCAATATCGACCAAAAGCTGATAGATTTCATTCAAAAGCGTATGGATAAGTTGGAAATATTTTATGATAAAGTCATTTCTGCAGATGTTTATTTAAAAGTAGAAAACACCAGTGATAAAGAGAATAAAATTTTTGAAGCAAAAGTGCAGGTGCCAGGAGATAGCTTGGTGGTGAAAAAGCAATGTAAAAGCTTTGAGGAGTGTGTAGATTTGGCTGTTGCGTCGTTGGAAAGACAGCTAAAAAAGCGAAAAGAAAAATTAAGAGCACATTTGTAATAAAATTTATTAAAAAATGTTTTGATTAAAAAAATAAATCTATACATTTGCAGTCCGTTAGAAATAGCGGACTTTTTTATGCTGAATTTTTAGGTGTAGAAAGATTGAAAAGCCGATGTAGCTCAGCTGGCTAGAGCAGCTGATTTGTAATCAGCAGGTCGTGGGTTCGAGTCCCTCCATCGGCTCTTTAAAAAAATGAAGTAGCATCAGGAAATCAATAAGGTTTTTATAAAATCAAATATTGATTGGGACGATAAGTTTATCCTGAGCGAAGTCGAAGGGAGTCCCTCCATCGACTCAAGTTCTTTAAAAGAGTGAATTGTTTTTTATTGGGGAGATACTCAAGCGGCCAACGAGGACAGACTGTAAATCTGTTGGTTTCACCTTCGCAGGTTCGAATCCTGCTCTCCCCACTATATTAAACACAAGGATTTAAAAATAATTGCGGGAGTAGCTCAGTTGGTAGAGCGTCAGCCTTCCAAGCTGAATGTCGCCGGTTCGAACCCGGTCTCCCGCTCTTTTTTAAAGCCGGTGTAGCTCAGGGGTAGAGCGTTTCCTTGGTAAGG